>JANMHX010000294.1:0-6422 GCA_031375485.1 Gemmatimonadota bacterium
GGCCCGCTCGTCGTCCCGGGTCCGGGCGGGGTCGGCGCGCCAGAACCGATCGAACACGTGCGCCAGATCACCGGCGGCGATCCCAATGCCGGTATCGCTGACCACTAACTGGACCGCGGAGCCGAGGTCGGCGAGCTCGACGCCGATCTCGCCGCCCTCCTGAGTGTACTTGACCGCGTTGGTCACCAGATTGAGCAGCAACTGGCGGACCCGGGTCTTATCGACCGCCAGCACCACGGGCACCTCGGGAATCGCGGTCCGAATGTTCAGACTCTTCGCCTCGCCGAGAATCTGCGCGGTCTCGGCGGCTTCGCTCACGATGTCGCGGAGATCGAGCTCGGTCACGGCCAGCGGGGCCCGGCCCTCATCGGCCCGCGCGAGCATCAACAGGCTGTCGACGAGTTCCGACATCCGATTGATCTCTTCGAGCGACTCATCGAGCGGTTGGAGGCTTTCGGAGGGCACCTTGGGGTTCGTGAGCGCCCGTTCGACCCCCACCCGGAGCACCATCAGCGGCGTCTTGAGCTCGTGACTCGCCTCGGCGACGAATCGTTGCTGCGCCGCGAAGCTCTGCTCCAGCCGGGCGAACATGCCGTTGGCCGCGTGGGACATCCGGGCCAGTTCATCGGTGCTCCCCGGGTCGACGGGGAGGCGGCGGTGGAGGCTTCGGCCGTCGGTGATCGCGGTCAGCTCGTCGATGGTCGATTCGAGCGGCTTGAGACTGGTCCTGGCCAGCCAGGACCCGGTCAAGATCGAAATCAGCAGCAGAAACGGCGCGATCAGCAACATCGAACGGGCCAGCGCCGCCGGCCCAAACAGCACCTCGTCCACCCCGGCGCCGACCAGCATCGACCGAAGCGACGGATCGGCGCCGGTGACCTCCACGATGTAGTACCGGATGGCCGGGCGGCCCGGAATCACCGTGGCGGTCCCGAACCTCGGCCGCTGGCCCGGGGCATCGGCCAGATCGCGGAGCTGGTTGACGGCCCGGGAGTCGAGGCCGCCGGTTGGGTCGATCGAGAGGATGGTACTGCCGTCGTCGCCGACCAACACCAGGTAGTGACGGAACCGCTGGAAGAACGGTTGGACGCTTTCCATGACCGGCGGCAGCCGCCCCATCGTGCGGGTGAGATCCCGCATGAACTGCAGGGTGAGTTCAGCCTCGACCTCGAGCCGGCTATCGAGTTCGGTGAGGTTGGCCTGGCGGCGGTCGAGGTAGAGCACCGTCCCAAAAATCGCGACCGTGAGGGACAACGCGACGATGTATCCGACCGTGAGCCGCTGGCGGATGGATCGCATCGATCAGGCCTTGACCACGTACCCGATGCCACGAACCGTATGAAGGGTTTTTCGGTCGTGCCCGGCATCGAGCTTCTTCCGAAGCCGGTTGATCACCACATCCACGATGTTGGTCCCGGGGTCGAAGTGATAGTCCCAGGCGTACTCGGTGATCAAGGTCCGCGACATGACCCGCCCGGGGTGGCGCATCAGATACTCCAGGACCGTGTACTCCTTCGGCGTCAGATCGAGCAGCTTGCCGCTCCGGCGGACCTCGCGGGTGGCCGTGTCGAGTTCCAATTCGCCGACCACGAGGCGGGTCGAGCGCATCTGGGGCGGGCGGCGGGCGATGGCTTCGACCCGGGCCAGCAATTCCTCGAATGCAAAGGGCTTGGTCACGTAATCGTCGGCGCCGGCCCGGAGCGCCTGGACTTTGTGGTCAACGGCATCTTGGGCGGTCAGGACCAGAATCGGCGTGGTGACGCCCCGATCCCGGAGGGTGCGAAGGACCTCGTACCCGGTCATGCCCGGCAATCGGAGGTCGAGGATGACCAAGTCATAGTGGCCGCCGGAAATCAGGCGGAGGGCCTCGAGACCATCATCCACCAGATCGGCATGGTACCCCTGCTCCTCCATGCCGCGTTTGACGTACTGGCCGACGATCCGATCGTCTTCCACGACCAAGAGCTTCACACGCCGCCTCCGGTCTCCAGTGGCAGGACTACCGTGAACAGGCTCCCGAGCCCGAACGAACTCTCGACATCGATCCGGCCCCGATGATCCTGAATGATGCCGTAGGCGATCGACAGCCCCAAGCCGGTCCCCTGGCCTGGGGGTTTGGTGGTGTAAAACGGCTCAAAGATCTTGGCCACTTCGGCGGCCGGAATCCCGAGCCCCGTGTCCCGCACCTCGATCGAGGCCTCCGTGCCCCCCACCGCCGGCCGCGTGGTCAGGGTGAGGGTGCCGCCGTCAATCATGGCATCGACGGCATTCAGCAGCAGCGCCATCAGCACCTGGATCAGTTGCTCGTCATTGGCCTGCACCGTGAGATCGCCGGGGTGGAGTTCGGTCTTGACGGTCAGGCGCTTGAAGCGTTTGTGGTGCTTGAGGAGGAACAGGGTCCGGTCGACGACCTCGTTGATCCGGACTGAGTTCTTGGGCCGAGTCGAGGAATGGCGGCTGAACTCCAGAAGACCGTCCACGATTTTGCTGCAGCGTTGGACTTCTTTGTCGATGATGTCGAGAAATTCCTTGACGCTGGCGTCCGCGTGGGCGTTGAGCCGGGCATCGACCGCGGCCGCGCACGCCGCGATCGTCGCGAGCGGGTTGTTGATTTCGTGCATGACGCCCGCCGCAAGCTGGCCCACGGCGGCCAGTTTTTCTTGCCGGAGGATCTGGTGCTGGACGTTTCGGGCTTCGGTCACGTCCTCACCGATGGTGATGACGTGGGTGATGTCGGCCCCTTCGAGCCGCATGGGTACCCGCGACATCAGGTACACCCGCCGTTCCCCGCCCTGCCCCACGATGATTTCCGCCTGGCGAATCTGGCCGGTCTCGAAGACCTGATCGAATTCTTCCTTGAGCTGCTCCGCCGGTTGGCGGGTCAACACCTGGAACACCGAACGGCCGACCACATCATCCCGCCGGACGCCCTGGGTGCCGGTTTCCCGTTTCCGATTCCAGAACTGAATCCGGTAGGACCGGTCGACCACGTAGAGGCCGACCGGGAGGCTGTCGATTACAAAGCCGGTGAAGCGCCGCTGTTCGGAGATCTCGCGCGACCGGCTGGCTACCTCGAGCGCCAAATCTTCCGCCAAGGTCATCGAGTCGAGGAACGGCGCCAGCAGGTTTTGGAGGACGTCAACCACCGCGACCAACACCTCCGGCTGATCCGGGTCCCGCTCGAGTTCAAGCACGCCGAGCCGGAGGCCGGCGTGAATCAGCGGAACCCGCAATGTGTTGGGGCCAACCGGCGGCAAGTCATCGAGGGTCGGGGCAAACACCGACCGGGCGGGACTGGCGATCCCGGCGCACCGATTGGCGCTGGCCTCGCGGTGCCAGATGCACACGGAACGAAACTGATGGCCTTGGTGGATCGCCCCCGCCACCGACGCCAAGGTATCGTCCGGCGGGAGGCCGCTGTTGATGATCCGGGCCACCCGGCCCAGCAGGTCCAGGGCGGTGCCGCCAAGCGAGGTCTGCACGCGAGATGGGCTCACGGACTTAAATTAACCCCGGTGCCCGGATCCGGCCCGGCTGATTCCACCCAAGGAGCTTCCCATGGGACTTGCCCTCGTCATCCTGTTCGTCGTGATCGGGTTCGCCATTCTGACGTATAACGGACTGACCAGCCTCCGGGCCACCGCCGACAATGCGTGGGCCGACATCGACGTCCAACTGAAGCGTCGGCACGACTTGGTTCCCGCGCTCGTGGCAGCCGTCCGAGGCCATGCGGGATACGAACGGACCACGCTCGAGGCCGTCGTCGCCGCCCGCCACCGCGCCACCACCGCGACCGGCCCCAGGGCGGCCGGGGAGGCCGAAGGCGCCCTGGCGGGCTCGGTCCAGCAGCTGCTGGCACTGGCCGAAGCCTACCCCGACCTCAAGGCCGCCGAGAGCTTCCTTTCCCTGCAGAGAAATCTGACGGAGATTGAAGATCACGTCCAGCAGGCCCGCCGGTATTACAACGCCGTGGTCCGGGACCTCAACACCAAGATTCAGCAGTTTCCGTCGAACCTGCTGGCCCGCCCGCTCGGGTTTGCCGAGCGAGAGTCGTTCGGGATCGACGGAGCCGAACGGGCCGCGCCCCAGATCGACCTCGGACGGGGCGCATGATCGGGCTCCTCGTCGCCCTCGGGCTCGGGATGGCGGTACCGCTCCACGCCCAGGAACGGTCGCTCGCCATTGAACGATTCGACGCCGCCATCACCGTGAATCGGGACGGAACGATCGACGTGGTCGAAACCATCACCGCCCGCTTCACCGGCTCGTGGAACGGGTTGTTTCGAACCATCCCGGTTGAATACCGGACGCCGCAGGGCTTCAACTGGACCATCCGGCTCGATTTGATCGCCGCGACCGACGGCCAGGGCCAGGCGCTCAAGACCGAGGCCTCGCGGGAACGCCACTACCTCAAGTACAAAGTGTGGGTTCCCGGCGCCCTCGATGCCACCAAGACCATCGTGCTCCGCTACCGCGCCAAGAACGGGCTTCGTTTTTTCGAGGACCACGATGAGCTGTATTGGAATGCCACCGGCGATGAATGGGATGTTCCGATCCAGTCGGCGAGCGCCACCGTCATCCTGCCGCCGGGCGCGGGCGGCATCCGGGCCACCGCCTTCAACGGCTCCTATGGCGCCACCTCGCGCGATGCGGCGGTCACCACCGAGGGCACCACGACCCGGGTCACGCTGCCGGCGCCCCTGGCGTTCCGGGAAGGGCTCACCGTGGTCGTCGGATGGAACAAGGGCCTGGTCACGGAACCGACGACCAGCGACCGGGCGCTCGGCTTTCTCGCGGCCAACTGGCCCCTCCTGATTCCGATCCCGGTGTTTTTCGGGATGGTGACCCTGTGGCGCCGCCGCGGGCGCGACCCGAAACGCCGTCCGATCAGCGTCCAGTACGACCCCCCGGCCGGGATGTCCCCGGCCGAGGCCGGCACGTTGCTGGATAACTCAGCCGACATGCGGGACATCACGGGTACGCTGATCGACTTGGCGGTCCGGGGCTATCTCAAGATCGAGGAGAAGCAAGAGAAAGCCCTCTTCGGGCTGATCAGCAAAGACGAGTTTGTCTTTCACCGCCAACCGGCTCCGGCCGGCTCGACGGCGCTCAAGGAGCATGAACACGCCGTGCTCGACGGGATTTTCGGCGGGAGCGGCCGGTCCACCGTCGAGCTCTCCGACCTCGAGAACAGTTTCTATAAAACCCTCCCGGCGATCCGCAACGGAATCTTCGCCGAACTGGTGGCCAAGAAGTACTACCGCACCCGCCCGGACTCGGTTCAGGGGGCTGCGATGTTCGGCGCCGTGGCCCTCGGGGCGGCGATCGGGATCGGTGGCGCGATCCTGTCCCCCCATGTGAACCTCACGCCGGTGCCGTTTATCGTGGCAGGCGCCCTCTCAGCCATCATCGCCGGGATCTTCGGCTACTTCATGCCCGCTCGCACCGAAGCCGGGGCCCGGGCGCTCGAGCGGGTGCTCGGATTTGGAGAGTTCTTGGAGCGGGTCGAGGGCGACCGATTGCGGGACTTCGTCAAGACGCCGGAGCTTTTCGAACGGTGCCTGCCGTTTGCGATGGCCTTTGGGGTCGAGAAGCAATGGGCCAAAGCGTTCCAGGGGATCTACACCACGCCGCCGACGTGGTACGCCGGCGGCAACTATGCCTCGTTCAACGCCAGCAGCTTCTCGAACCGGCTCTCGACGATGTCGACGCGCGCCGAGGCCGCGATGACCTCAGCGCCTCGAAGTTCGAGCGGGTCGGGATTCAGTGGCGGGTCGTCGGGCGGCGGCGGCGGTGGGGGCGGCGGCGGCGGGTTCTAAGCGCCGAGGTATAGGGTGATCTCGTGCTCGCCGGCGGCCGTGAAGATCGCCCGCTCCGCCGGCAGCGGCACTTCGTCGACCGCCACCCGGGCCACGCCAAAGTAGTCCGGGAGCCCGAGGGCCACGGCAATCGGCGGGCCGAACATCACGGCCAGCCGCACGGTGACCCACTCCGCGCGGGCCCGAATGTCCACGTCGATGAGGGTCCGGTGGACCCGGAGCCGACGGGCCACCAGCGTGCGCCAGCCCTCGGGAAGCCAGGGGACCAGCTCGAGCCGCCCGCCGACCCCGTCGTACTGGGCGCCAAGCAACCCGCCGACCACCCGTTCCAGAAACTCGGCCGGGTCCATCGCCGCCTCCGACCGAACCCGGCGCCAGAGCCGGGCATCGGCCAGCAAATCCGCGATCTCCGCTTCGTCCCAGTCCCTGATTCGCGTGCCGGGGGGGCCGACACGCAACTGTCCCCCGAGGCGGCCCAGCGCCCAAGCCACGGCTTGGTCGAGGGCCACCTCGGGGGACGAAACCGCCGAGTAGTGCCGGCTCAGCTGCTCAGCCAAGCGCCTTGATCTGAGTCAGGAGATCGTCGGTCTCACGCTTGTGGCC
>JANMHX010000307.1:0-3543 GCA_031375485.1 Gemmatimonadota bacterium
CGCGGCCGGCGCGGCCGGATCAATCCGGCGGCCGAAGGAAATCGTGAGCGCGGCGTCGCCGAGGGGCGCGATGCGGGGCGGGGAAGTCACCGAGCGAAGGGGGCGATGTCGATGCCGATCGCTTCGAGCCGCTCTCGGAGGGCCCGGACGATGGCCACCGCCTGGGGCCCGTCGCCGTGGACGCAGAGAGAGTCCGGCCGGACGATCCGACGAGTCCCGTCGATCGCGATCACGAACCGTTCGGTGACCATCCGGACGGCGCGTTCGACCACCGCGGCCACATCATCCAACACCGCGCCCGGCTGGCCGCGCGGCACCAACCGACCGTCGGCGAGGTAGGCACGGTCGACGAAAGCTTCCCTAGCGGCCCTGACACCCTCCGACTCGGCTTCGGCGATCATGACCGATCCGTCGAGCCCGAGCAGCATCAGTTCGGGGTCCACACTCCGGATCGCCCGCACGATGGCCCGGGCCACCGACGGCTCGGCCGCCGCGCGGTTGTAGAGGGCCCCGTGGGGCTTGACGTACCGGAGCTTGACGCCGTTGCCGATGCAGAAGGCCGCCAGGGCGCCGATCTGGTACACCACATCGGCTTCGATCTGTTCGACCGAGGCGCCGAGTTCGCGGCGGCCAAACCCGACCAGATCGGGATACGAGGGATGGGCACCGATGGCGACGCGGCGGGCGGCGGCCCGGGACACCGTTTCTCGCATGACGGTTGGATCGCCGGCGTGGAACCCACAGGCCACGTTGGCCGAACTGACCAGGCCGAGGAGTTCGAGGTCGGAGTCGAGGCGGTAGCGCCCGAATCCTTCGCCGAGATCGGCGTTCAGGTCAACCGAGGTCACGTCGTATCAGGCGGCGCGGGGCGCACGATCTTGAAGGCGAAGTTCTGTTGGACCCATTGGCGGACCCGCTGGGATCCCTGAACGGCCGGCTGGAATCGCATCAGCGCCAACGCCTGGGCGACCGAGGTGGCGAACTCCGGGTGAGTGGTCCGGATGATCTGAATGGTCGAGACATCGACCCGGCCGGTGGTATCCACGACATAGTGCACGAAGGTACCTCCCTCGACCCCTTTCGCCAGGAGGGCGGGGGGATAGGCCGGCGCCACGCTGTTCGGATCGCGGACCACCACGGAATCAACCTCGATTTCGCTGAGGGCGGTCTCCTCGACGACGTCGGGGGCCGACGGTTCGGACGGTACCGTCACGGTGTCCCCCGCCGTGCCGATCGGGAGGGTCTGTTCCGGTTGGTCGACCTTGGGCATCGGCTCTTCGGTGGCGCCGCCGGTGCCCGCGATGGCTGCCCAGTTGATGGCCGCCCCCGGGGCCCGCCGGCCCAAGTCGCGGTCGAGCGGGACCAAGAACACGGCGAGCTGGTCGAGCGGGCCCGGCCGGTCCTCCGACAGCACGGAGCGGGTCGCGATGGCCGCGACGATCGTCCCGTGGATCACGAGACTCACCAAGGCCCCGACGTCGAATCTCGGGGGCCGGGCCGGTAGCAATTCGAAACGGGTCACTGCGGACACTCCTTACGGATCAACACTAGGTCTCTGGTCCGGACGGCGGCAAGGGGCACGGGGTTTCGGCTGGACAGTTCGTCCCGGGAGGAATTAGTTTTATTTGACTAGTAAAATGAAATGTGGTAGCTTGCCTTCGTGCCCAAAGACGCTGCCGCCCAGCTGCTCACCGCGTACCCGGTCCTCCACCACGCCCTGCTCCAGCGGGAGGTTCGGGGCGGCCCGGGCGGAACCACCACCGTCACGGCCCACCAGGTCACGCTCCTCGCCCAACTCGATCAGGCGGTGGGGCGGACCCTGACCGATCTCGCCGTGGCGATGGGGGTGGCGCTCCCGACGATGTCCCTGTCCGTCGACCGGATGGAGGGCTTGGGGCTGGTGAAGCGGGAGCGCGATCCCGTCGACGGGCGCCGGGTCGCGCTCCGCCTGACGGAGGCGGGAGGCCGGTTGGCCCGGAGCCGCTCGCTGCTCGATCCGGTCAGGGTCCGGGCCCTGTTGGCCTCCTTGACCGCAGCGGAACGGACCGCGGGCGTCGAGGCAGTTGTGGCATTGGCCCGAGCCGCCCAGCGGCTCGGGTCGTCCTCGCCCCCGAGTCGTTCAGACCGCCATTCACGAGGTCGCCCATGAACCGTCGGCAACGTCTTCGTCGCGCCCGCCTTCGACTGCTTTGCTGGTTTGGTCCGCCTGGACTCGCGGCCGGGATGTGGCTGGTCGGTCTCGTTCTGCCCGCCCGTCACGTCGTGGAGGGACGGACTCATTTCAATGTGTCGGCGGAAACGGTGTGGGCCGTGTTGACGGACTTGGACGGGATGCCGACCTGGCGTCGCGGCCTCCAGGCCCTGGAGCGGCTCCCGGATGTCGAGGGGCAGGTGCGGTGGATCGAGGTCCGATCGGCGGGGCGTTCAACGACCTTTCAGCGGGTCGAGTCGGTGTCGCCGCGGCGTCTCGTCGTCCAGTCGTCGGAGCCGAGTGGCCGGTGGGTGTATGACATCCGGGCGCTGGATCGCGGGAGCGAACTCACGATTCGCGAGGAGCGTGACCTCAATCCGATCATGCGGACCGTCGTTGGGATCTTCGGAGACCGGGCTCGCCTCGCGGCGTTGACCGCCGACCTCGCTCGCCGGCTGACGGGGCGACGGGAGCAGCTGGCCGCGCGGGCCGCCGACTAAGGCCCGGGGTTCTGAACCGGGGGCACGCCGCAGCGGATCAGCGCGCGCTCCAGATAGATCTCGACCAAGTCGAAATGAAGCGTCTTGGTCCGATGAATCCATCGGGCCGAGCAGCCGAGCGATACCGCCGCTGCCACCAGCGCCAGTTCATCCACGGCCAAGAGGTGGCAGGTCCGCCGTTCCCGAAACTTGAAGAGGTTCTCGTGCACCGCAATGCCGCCTTGGGCCGCCCACGCGCGGGCCAGGGTGACTTCGCGGGTCTGGAAGTAGCGCCACTCGACTCGGGGCTCAGTCATTCGGTGGCCGCCGACGATCCCGTTTGATGCCCGATCGGCGCCGCTTCTGCTCCAATCTCCGGGCTTTTTCGGCTTTCGGGATTCGGGTTTCTTTCCGGCGTTTCGGGACCATGAGGCCGCGGGCCACGAGGTCCTGCAGGCGTTCGCGCGCGGCCTCCTTGTTGCGAAGCTGGCTGCGGGAATCCGAGGCCACCACCCGGATCCAACCCTCGGCGTCGATCTTCGAGGCGAGCTTGGTCAGCAAGCGGGTGCGCTGATCGGGCGTGAGTACCGAGGAGGTCCGGAGGTTCCACTGGACTTCGACCCGGGTTGATGAGGTGTTGACGTGCTGGCCCCCGGGTCCGCCCGACCGGGTGGCCCGAAACTCCAATTCGTGGTCCGGTATCAGGAAAGGCGGCATGGCCGCCAAAGTATAACCTCGCTTCCGTAGCCGCTTCGTGCCGTTACGTTTCCACCATGGAAAGCCAGATCGGTTTGGCGGCGTGGTTTCAAAGTCATGGCCGGGTGCTCCTCGGCTACTCAGGCGGCGTCGATTCGGCCCTGTTGGCGGTGGTCG
>JANMHX010000320.1:0-1742 GCA_031375485.1 Gemmatimonadota bacterium
GCCGCCCGGCGCACTGGACGGCGACCTCGATGAGGGCGGCTGAAATCAGCAACAACCCAGCGGTGCCGACTCCTTTGACCAAGGCTGCGGTCGTAGCCGACCCGACGATGCCCCCGACGGTTCCCCCGACGCCGATGAAACCGAAGAGGCGCTTCCCCTGCTCCGATCGAAAGGCGTCGGCCATGAAGCCCCAAAACACCGACACCACGAACAGGTTGAAAACGCTAGCCCACAGGTAGAACGCCCGTCCCACCCAAACCTGCTGCGGCGGCTCCGGGAATGCGGTGAACAGCGCAAAGAACACCACCAGGTTGACCAGGAAGAAGCGGTAGGCGATCGGGATGAACCGCTTCCGGGGGAACTTCGCGACCAAGGCGGCGAACGAAGGGCTGACCACCAACATGGCGATCATCGTCCCCGTGAAGAGCCACGGAAGGTTGCGGATCCCGCCGGCGATGCCCGCTTCGTCGCGAATGGGCCGAAGAATGAACCAACTGGCCATGATGCAGAAGAAGTAGGCCGAAGCCCAGAGGACGGGGCCTAACTCCCCGGGCTTGGCGCCGATCAGGCGGCCGAGCGGGCTCGGATGGTCTTCGGTGTTCGGGGTGGTCATTGCGGCCATTTCAGGTTGATGGGTGAAAGAGTATACGTCAAATACGAGCGGAGGGTGAGCCGGGGTTCACCCGCCGGAACCCGTCGCCCAGGAAGTTCACCGACAGGATGACCAGCAGGATGGCCGCCCCCGGGAAAATCGTGAGCCACGGCTTCGATGCCATCGTCGCCTGGGCGTCCATCAGCATGTTGCCCCAGGTGGGCGTCGGCGGCTGGACTCCCAATCCGAGGAAGCTGAGCGACGACTCGACCATGATGGCGTTCCCGACCCCGAGCGTGGCGCCGACGATCAGCGATCCCATGGCATGGGGCAGCAGATGGCGGCTGATGAGCCGGAGGTTCGTGGCCCCGAGGCACCGGGCCGCCTCGAGAAACGGCATTTCCTTGACCGTGAGGATCTCGGCCCGAACCACCCGGGCCGTGGCCATCCAGCTCAACCCGGCGATGATCAGGACCATGGAGGCCGCCGCCGCATTGAAATAGGCCGACAGCACGATCAGCAACGGTAGCGAAGGGATCGCGTAAGCCACGTCCGTGATCCGCATCAGCACGTTGTCGACGCCTCGGCCGTAGAAACCGGCTGCCGCCCCGACCACCGCTCCGATCGCCGTGCCGAGGATCGCCGCCACCAGCCCGATCAGGATCGAAATCCGGCCGCCGAACAGCATCCGCGAGAAGACATCGCGACCCAAGTCGTCGGTACCCATCCAATGGGCCGCGCTCGGGGCTTCCTTGAGATGGGCCAGGTCGATCGCATCGACGGCGAAGGGCGCGAGGACCGGAGCCGCGAGGCACGCCCCCGCAATGACCGCGAACCCGAGTCCCGCCAGGATCGTCCGGCGGCTACTCATAGCGGATCCGGGGGTCGAGCAGGCCGTAGAGGAGGTCGGCCACCAAATTGAACAGGATGACCGTAGCCGCCCCCATCAGGAGGATGCCCATCAGGAGCGGGTAGTCCCGCGCGAACATGGCCTGGACGAACAACCGGCCGATGCCGGGCCAGGCAAAGACGGTTTCCGTCAGCACCGCACCGGAGAGCAGCAGGCCGACCTGGAGCCCGATGATCGTCGACACCGGCAACAGCGCGTTCCGGAGAATGTGGCGGCGATCGACGATCCCCGGCGACATCC
>JANMHX010000333.1:0-16637 GCA_031375485.1 Gemmatimonadota bacterium
GACCGGTTGAGTGCGGGCGAAGTGGGCTACGTGGTGGCGAGCGTTCGGGGGGTTCGCGACGCCCGGGTCGGCGACACCATCCTCGACGCCGCCAATCCCGCCACGGACTTGCTGGCCGGATACCGGGAAGTCCGGTCGATGGTGTTTGCCGGCGTCTACCCGACGACCACCGACCAATACGAGGATCTCCGGGACGCCCTGGAGAAGCTCCAGATCAACGATGCCAGTCTCAACTACCAGCCGGAGTCATCGCTGGCCCTTGGGTTCGGCTTCCGCTGCGGATTTCTCGGGCTCCTCCACATGGAGATCGTCCAGGAGCGGTTGGAGCGGGAGTTCAATCTCGCTCTGATCACCACGGTCCCGACCGTGGAGTACCATGTGTTGCTCACCAACGGCCAGGAGTTGGTGGTCGAGAATCCGTCGACCCTCCCCGAATCGGGGTTGCGGGCCCGGATCGACGAGCCCTACGTCAAAGCCCGGATCGTGTCGCCGACCGATTACATCGGCGCCATCATGAAGTTGGGCCAGGACCGCCGCGGGGTGTACCACGGCATGCACTTCATCGATCCGACCCGGGTCGAGTTCAACTTCGACTTTCCGCTCGGCGAAATCGTGCTGGATTTCTACGACCGGTTGAAGTCGCTGTCGCGGGGCTATGCCTCGCTCGATTACGAGATGGCCGGCTACCGAACGAGTGACCTCGTCAAACTCGATCTCCTGATCAACGGCGAACAGATCGACGCCTTCAGCGTCATCGTCCACGAAGACAAGGCCAACGACTGGGGCCGGAAGATTGCCGAGAAGCTCAAGGAGTTGATTCCGCGGCAACTGTTTCCGGTGGCCATTCAGGCGGCCATCGGCGCCAAAATCATCTGCCGGGAAACCGTTTCGGCCCTCCGCAAAGACGTGCTGGCCAAATGCTACGGGGGCGATATCACCCGGAAGCGCAAGCTCCTCGAGAAGCAGAAAGAGGGCAAGAAGCGGATGAAGCAGATCGGCCAGGTCGAGATTCCCCAAGAGGCCTTCCTGGCGGTACTGCAAGTCGACAGCGACTAGCGAGAGGCGGGGATGAGCCGAAGCGGCGACCGGGTTGCCGGCGGTACCTTGGTCATTCAGACCGCGTTCCTGGGAGACGTGGTCCTGACCACCGGGCTCTTGTCGGCGCTGGCGGCCGAGCACGGTCCGGTGGATGTCCTCGTCACGCCGGCGGCCCATTCCCTGCTCGTCACCCATCCGGCGGTTCGGCAGGTGCTCACCTACGATAAGCGCGGCGCCGACCGCGGGTTGATGGCCTGGTGGCGCCTGGCCCAAACCCTCGCGGCCGGCGAATACGCCCGGGTCTATCTCCCCCACCGCTCGCTCCGGTCGGCCGGGTTGGCCCTGGCCGCCAAGATCCCGGTTCGCATTGGGTTTGCCGGCGGAGCCGCGGCGCGGCTCTACACCGCCCGGGTGCCGAGACCGGCCGGCGGACACGAGGCCGAACGATTGCTGGCCCTGGCGGGTCCGACGGCGGGGCGCCAGGCGGCGATCAGGGTGGAGCTGACGGAGGACGACCGGGCCGAGGCCTATGCGTGGCTGGCGTCGCGAGGCATTGGCGACGGGTTCGTGGCGGCCGCCCCGGGGTCGATTTGGGGCACCAAGCGGTGGCCCGGCTTCGGCGACCTCGCCCGCCTCCTCCCCGGACGAGTCGTGGTGATCGGCGGGCCGGCCGACCAGGAAGCCGCGCAAGCCATGGTCGACGCCGCTCCGGACCGGGTGGCCAGCGCCGCCGGGGCGGTGTCACTCCGAGTGTCGGCGGCGATACTCGAGCGGGCCGGGGTGCTGGTGACCAACGATTCCGCGCCGCTCCACCTCGCCAGCGCGACCGGCACCCCGACGGTGGCGATTTTCGGGCCGACCACCCCGGCGCTCGGGTTCGGTCCCCGGGCCCCGCAAGCCGCGATCATTGAACGGACCGATCTGGGGTGCCGCCCCTGCTCCGCCCACGGACCGGCCCGGTGCCCGCTTGGTCATCATCGCTGTATGCGCGAGATTCCAGCCACCTTGGTTCGAGACACGATCCTGGAACTGGTCGGATAGCCGATGCGATACGTCATGGGGGTCGATATTGGCGGCACCAACCTCGTGGTGGGGGCGGTGGTCGGGGACGGTAGCGCGGTGGCCGGGCTTCGGACCGAACCGACCGGCGCCGCCCACGGCGCCGACAGCGTCATCGACCGGATCGTGACCATGGCCCGGGCCTCGATGGACGAGACCCGACGGATCGATCGCGGGGCGGTGTTCGACGGCGTCGGCATCGGATCACCGGGGCCCCTCAATCGCCAGACCGGGGTCGTGATTCTGACCCCCAACCTCGGCTGGGTCGACATGCCGGTCCGCGACCGGATCGGCACGGCCCTCGGCCTGCCGGCGTGGCTCGACAATGACGCCAACTGCGCCATGGCCGGTGAATGGTGGGTCGGCGCCGCCAAGGGCGCCCGCCATGCGGTCACGTTTACGTTAGGCACTGGGATCGGCGGCGGGATCGTCATCGACGGGCGGCTCCTTCATGGCGCCTCCGACGTCGCCGCGGAAATCGGGCACATCACCATCGAGACCAACGGCCGGCGCTGCGGGTGCGGGAATGATGGCTGCCTCGAGGCCTACGCCTCCGGGCCGGCGATTGCCCGCCGGGCGCTCGAGATGATCGAGGCCGGCGCGGAATCGTCGATCCCGGGCCTGCTGGGCGGCCGGCTGGCGGGCATCAGCGCCCAAACCGTGTACGAGGCCGCCGGAGCGGGCGATCCCCTCGCGCTCGAGGTCGTGCAGGACACGGCCAAGTATCTTGGAGTCGGGGTCGCCAACCTGATCAATATCTTGAACCCGGAGGTCGTGGTCATCTGCGGCGGGGTCACCCAGGCGGGCGACCGGTTGTTCACGCCGCTCCGGCGCGAGGTCGCGCGCCGGGCGTTCCGGCCGGCCGTGCAGGCGTGCCGGATCGTCCCGGGGATCCTGCCGGGAACGGCCGGCGTGGTTGGGGCGGCCAAGGTCTTCCTCGATGCCCACTCGTAAACTCGGCGTGCTCGGGTCGCTCGTCTGGGACGAGATCCACGGCCGCGACCCCCTGATTCCGGTCGCCGAGGAGTGGGGCGGCATTGCCTACGCCTTGGCCGGGTTCGACGCGGCGTTGGGCGAGGATTGGGAAATCGTCCCCTTGGTGAAAGTGGGCCGCGACTTGGCCGGGTCCGCGGACGCGTTTCTCAGAACCCTCTCGCACCGGAGCCCGACCGCCCGGTTCCTCGAAGTCCCGACCCCCAACAACCGGGTTGTCCTTCGGTATCAGTCGGCGGAACGGCGGTGCGAACGGATGTCGGGCGGGGTGCCCGGGTGGACGTGGGCGGAACTCGGGCCGTTGGTCATGGATCTTGACGCAGTCTACGTCAATTTCATTTCCGGATTCGAGATGTGCCTGGGCACGGCCTCGGCCTTGCGGGACGGGTTCGGCGGGCCGATCTATGCCGACCTCCACAGCCTGCTCCTCGGGATGGGGGGCGACGGACTGCGGAGCCTGCGGCCGCTCCCCGATGCGCCGAACTGGTTTCGGTGCTTCGACCTGTTGCAGGTCAACGAGGACGAAATGGCGCAGTTGTCGACCGACCCGCTCGGACTCGCGAGTGACGTCTTGGGCGCCGGCGCGTCGGCGTTGCTGGTCACGTTAGGCCCCCGCGGAGCCGCCTACGTCGCGGCGCCCGGGTTCGAACGGCTGGCCGACCGGTCCGCCCGATCGAGCCGAGCCTCCGGCGCGGTCCGAACGGCCCGGATCGACGCCGCCCCGGTCGAAGCCACCGACCCGACCGGATGCGGTGACGTATTCGGCGCCACGGTCTTTGCCCACTTGCTCCGGGGCGAAAGCCTCGAGGCGAGCGTCGGGGCCGGAAATCGGGCCGCCGGGCGAAACGCCACCTTCCGGGGCGCCTCGGCGCTCAACCATCATCTTCGAGGCTCGCTGCTCACTCTATGATTCACGTCGTGCCGGTGCCGGCCAGTCTTGACGACCGAAGCCTCGACGCCTTGGCCCAGGCGCTGCCGAGTTGGCCGCCCCCGGCCGAACGGCTGCTGATCGACGCCCGGGGCACGACCTGGGCCTCGCCCTATGGGCTCACCTCGTTGCTGACCCTGGGCCAGGCCATGAAGGAGATCCAAGCCCCGACCCCGCGCTTGGCCGTCCCCGACAGCGACGAGACCAGGAGCTATTGGACCCGGACCGGCTTCTTCCACCATGCGGCCGAGTACTTCGAGCTCGTCGGCAAAGTCCCCAAACGCCCGGGCGAAGCGCCGTCGGACGTGTTGGTGCCGGTCACCGCCATTCGGGCCGCCTCCGACGTGCACGAGGTCGTGGGCCGGATCCAAGAAGGAGCCACCCGGATCTTGACCTCGGAGCTCAAGCTCGAGGCCAAAGCCACCATGGGGTTCGCCATGGCGCTCTCGGAAGCGTGCCAGAACGTGGTCGAGCACGCCGGGACCGGCGGGTGGGTGGCGGTCCAGGCTTACTTCTGGAAACGGCGATTGGGCCGGAAGGTGGCGGTCATCTCGGTCAGCGATGCGGGGGTCGGGTTCCGCCGATCGCTCGAGAGCTCGGAAGCCAAGAAGGTCGGCGACCGCTGGGGAGACGCCGCCGCCATCGAGTCGGCGCTGCTCCACGGGGTGAGCCGATTCCGGGATGCCGGCCGGGGCCAAGGCCTCGCGGGGATCAAGCGGTACCTCGTCCGGTGGCAAGGCAAGATCTCGATCCGAAGCGGCACCGCCCGGGTGTCGGTGCGCCCGGAATGGGATGACGACGTGCCCCTCGCCGAGCACCTCGCGTTCTTCCCGGGGTCGCAATTGCAGATCACCATCCCGGCCCAGGAGTCTCCGTCCCGATGAGAGAGCGGATCGATCTGGCGCCGCTTCTTCGGGAGGTCGTGAGCACCCCCTATTCGAATCTGGTGACCCGCCCCACGGGCGTGTCGGTCCGGCAGCGGATCGAAGCCCAAATCGCGGCGAGCCCCCATCCCACGGCCCAACTCGATTTTGGCGCGATCGGCCTGCTCGATTTCAGCTGCGCCGACGAAATCGTCGCGCGGCTCCTCCTCAACTGCGACGTCGACCGCCCCCGGTTCGTGGTGCTCGTCAATGTCTCGGAGGCCCACATCGAAGCCATCGATCATGTCCTGGTCACCCACCGGCTGACCATCATCGCCGTCCTGACCGGAGCCACAACGCCCCGCATCATCGGCTGGCAATCGCCGGACATGGTGACGGCCTTCGACGCGGTCGTGACGCTCGGAGCCGGCGACTCGGGACGGGTGGCCGATGCCCTGGGCTGGACTCTTGAACGAGCCGCCGACGCCCTCCAATCGCTCGCGCTCCGCCGGGTGGTGCAGGCCGCCTCCGGAACCTTTTGCCCCCTCCCGCTTCTATGACGACACCGCGCCCTGGTCGCTCCACGATTGCCGTGCATGGCCCGCTCGAACGGCGGCACCCCGATGAACCGGTGGTCCAACCGGTTTATCAGAGTACCACGTACGTGAACGAGATCGGTTCCGACCGCGAAGTGAAGTACGAGCGGTACGGCAACAGCCCGAACCAACTGGCGGTGGCCGCCAAATATGCGATCCTCGAGAAGGCCGAGGCGGCCGTGTTCCTCGCCAGCGGCATGGCGGCGACCGCCATGGCCCATCTGGCGGTGCTCCGGCCCGGCGACCACCTGATTGCCAGCCGGTGGATCTATGGCGGGACCCGGCGGCTGTTTGACGAGGAGCTCGGCCGGTTCGGGATTGCCGTGACCTATGTCGAACCGACCCAACCGCGGGCCTGGCGCCGCGCCATCCGCAAAACGACCCGGGCGATCTTCTTCGAATCGCCGACCAACCCCGTGATGCGGGTCGTTGACCCGGTCCCGGTCGCCTCGATCGCCAAGGAGTATGGCTTTGCGTTGCTGGTCGACAGCACCTTTGCGTCGCCGATCAATTTTCGTCCCCTCGAGCACGGGGCGGACGTGGTCATCACCAGCGCCACCAAATCACTGAACGGGCACTCCGACGTCACCGCCGGGGCCGTCGCGGGGACCCAGTCGGTGGTGGATGAAGTCACTCGCCTCGCCCGGCTGTGGGGACCGTGCATCGATTCGCATGCCGCTTGGCTGCTCGACCGGGGCATGAAGACCCTGGCCCTGCGGGTGGCCCGGCAGAACAGCACCGGCATGGCGGTGGCCACGTGGGCCGAGGGCCAGTCCCAGATCGCCGAGGTGTGCTATCCGGGGCTCCCGTCGCACCCGGATCACGGCATCGCGGTCCGAGTCCTCGACGGATTCGGGGGCATGGTCGGGCTGGTCGTTCGGGGTGGGGCCGAAGGCGCCGAACGGTTCCTCCGCCGCCTCCGCCTCGTCACCCACGCCCCGAGCCTGGCCGGGGTGGAGAGCCTGGTGTCCGAACCCAGGGTCACGTCGCACGCCTCGTTGACGCCCGAGCAGCGAGCGGAACAGGGGATCGCCGACGGTTTCGTCCGGCTGAGTTGCGGCATCGAAGACACCGACGACATCGTCGCCGACCTGCGGCAGGCGCTGGAAGGCCTATGATTCGATTCAACCACGTTTCGAAGACGTACCCGAACGGCGTCGTCGGCCTGAAGGATGTCTCGTTCCAGATTCCGAAGGGGCAGTTCGTTTTTCTCACCGGCCATTCCGGCGCCGGCAAGTCGTCGATCCTCTCGCTGGTCCTCGCGGAGCAGAAGCCGACCGAGGGCGACGTCCGGGTCTCCGGCTACCAGATCGCCAAGCTCACGGCCCACGAAATTCCCCGGCTCCGGCGCCGGCTCGGCATCGTTTTCCAGGATTTCCGGCTCCTCGAGTATCACACGGTTGAAGAGAATGTCGCCTTCGCCCTCGAAGTCACCGGCGCCCGGCGCGAGACGATCCCCAACCGCGTCATGCGGGCGCTCACCCAGGTGGGCTTGGCGTCGAAGGCCCGGGCCTACCCGAAGGAACTGTCCGGCGGCGAGCAGCAGCGGGTGGCCATTGCCCGCGCCCTCGTCAACGACCCCCACATCCTGATCGCGGACGAACCGACCGGGAATCTGGACGAACGGGCGACCCGGGGCGTCTTTCAGCTCTTGCAGGAGATCAACGCCGGCGGAACGGTCGTGGTGATGGCGACGCACAACATGGAATTGGTCCGCGATACCGGATACCGCACCATCGAATTGCGGGGCGGCCGGATCGTGTTCGACAGCGGCGTAGACGAGGAAGGAGCGGCCCGGTGAAGCATCGCACCCCGATTCGCGAAGCGGTCATGACCTTCAAGCGGACCCCGCTCCTCTCCGGGCTCTCGATCGCCTCGATCGGCTTTTCGCTGTTTACGATCGGCCTCTTCGCCCTGGTGGCGATCAATTTCCGAAAAGCCCTGGCCACGCTGGCCGAACGGGTCGAAGTCGTGGCGTTCGTGCTCCGAGGAACCCCGACCGAGACGATCAGCCAGGCCGCCCAGGACATCTCCGCCTTCCCGGAAGTCCTCGAGACCAAGTTCGTCAACGCCGACGAGGCGTTGTCACGGGCCCGCCGCGAGCTGGTGGAGTTCAAGGAGGCCTACCGCGACTTGGAAGTGAATCCGCTGCCGGCGTCGTTTGAAGTCCGGCTCCGCCCGGAATTCCGCGATGCCGAGCATGCCCAGGCGGTTGCCGAGCGGCTGCGGGGGTTCCCGTTCGTCGAGGATGTCCGGTACGGCCGGGATTGGGTCGAGCGGCTCGACCGCCTCCGGAACATGGCGGCGGCCGTGGGAGCGGTCATCGGCCTGGCGTTTGCTGCCGTCGCCATCGTGATCATCGGGGTCACGATCCGGATTACCGTGCTCCAGCGGGCCAAGGAAATCTCGATCATGCGGCTCGTGGGTGCGACCAACGGGTATATCCGGGGGCCGTTCCTAATCGAGGGCGCGATCAAGGGTGTGGCGGGCGGTCTCCTGGCCATCCTGATGTGTTGGATCACCTTCACCCTGTTCAAACGCACCGCCTCGGACACCGGGGCCACCCTGGTCTTTTTCGGCGCCCTCCAGATGCTGCTCATCGTGGTGTTCGGGACGACGATCGGGTTGGGCGGCAGCGTGCTCTCGGTCGGGAGACACCTCCGGAATGTCTAGGGTGGCCGCCCGAAGCCTACTCATCGCGCTCGCGACCGCGGGCCTGGCCATCGGCGGACCCGCCGGACTGGCCGGGCAACAACCGGCGGACCTCGAAAAGAGCCGGCAGCGGTTGGAGCAGATCCGCGCCGAGCGCGACCGGCTTCGCCAAGATCAAGAACGGCGCCAGGGGCAGGTCCGTGATGCCGGCCGGGAGCTCGACAATTTGGAGCGGCAGCGCGAAACCACCAATCGGATCGTCAACGAACTCGAACGCCAGATCGGGGGTCTCGGCGGCCAGCTCGACAACACCAGCGTCCAGCTGACCTTGACCGAGGACAACCTGGCCGACCGCCGGGCGGTGCTGGAACGCCGGCTCGTCGACATCTACAAACGCGGGGCGCTCTATACCTTCCAAGTCCTGTTGGCGGCGGAATCGTTTTCCGACCTGCTCTCGCGCTACAAGTACCTGTTCCTCTCGAGCCGCCAGGATCGGGCGTTACTGACCGATGTCGAGCGGTTGCGAAGTCGGATTCAATCGCAACGAGGGGAATTGATCATCGTCCAGGAACAGCTCGACCGGCGCCGGGCCGAGCGGGAGGCCGAGCTCCGAAGTTACAAGGCCCTCGCGGACGACCGAACCGCCCAGATCCGGCGGCTGCGGCAGACCACGCAAACCACGGCTCGCCGGCTCTCGGCCCTCGCCAAGAGCGAAGAAGATCTGATGGATGTGCTGGCGGGGCTCGAACGGAATCGCCGGACCGCGCCGGCCCGGACGCCGGCGAGCCCCGGCGCCACGCCCGTGCCGCGGTCGCTCGGCGTGTCCACCGCCGAACTTGGGACCCTGGACTGGCCGGTACCGGGCCGGATCATCCACGACTTCGGCCCGGACACGTTGGCCAGCGGCGGCCGGATTACCCGCCACGGGATTTCGATCGCGGCCGCCTCAGGCACTCCGGTCACGGCCGTTTCCGCCGGCCGGGTGGTTATGGTCCAGCGGCTGGGAACCTACGGCCTGTCGGTCATCGTCGAGCACCCGAGCGGGTTCTTCTCCCTCTACATGCAGCTCTCGAGCGCCACCGTCCAAGTGAACGACGCGGTCACCAAGGGCCAGCGGATCGGGTCGGTTGGCGGGGAAAACTCGGACGACGGGGCCCACCTGTACTTTGAAATTCGGGGCGACAACCAGATTGCCCTCGATCCGACCGACTGGCTCCGGCGCCGCCGTTAGGCGGCCACCTCGGGGCTGGATGGCTTTCGGGCGACCAACGCGGCTTCCGCGCCGGCCAGCAGGTCCTCGGGACTGAGGAGCCCCGGACCTGGATAACTGACCCACCCCGCGGTCACCGCAACCGAGCCGGTGGAGCCCTCGCCGAAGGCGTGCGCCGCGATGGCCCGCCGGAGGCGGACCAAGGTATCCCGGGCGCCCTCTTCGCCCGTTTCCGGCATGATCAGGGCGAATTCGTCCCCCCCGTACCGGGCCACGAAGTCGGGCGACCGGAGTTCTCGTTGGAAGACGCCCCCCAACTCGCTCAAGACCCGGTCACCGGCTTCGATGCCCAGACGCTGGTTGATGAACCGGAGCCCGTTCACATCGAGCAGCATCACGCTGAAGCGGCGGCCGTACCGGTCGGCACGGTGCATTTCCTCCCGGATCCGCCGGTCCAAGGCGTCAAGCCCGCCACACCCCGTCAACGGATCGGTGACGCCCGCGCTCGCTTGCCGCCGGTAGAGCGTGGCCCGGCGGTCTTCGTGCTCCAGCAGCCGCGCGGTCGTGACCACCAGGGTCTCGACGAAGGCCACCTCGTCGGCCGTGAGGTTCGGGCGAGGGAGCGCGGTCCGGAGGACGAAGAATCCCAGACTCTTGCCCTGAAACGCGATCGGGACCGCGACCGCGCTCGTGGGCTCTGCCGGGCGTCCGATCCCGGACCCGGCGGCTCCGGCGAACAAGGGATGATGCCTGACGTCCGGAATGAACGCGGTCCGACCGGTGCCGGCGGCATGGAGGGCTTCCGGATAATCGGCCAGCGCAATTTCAAGATTCCGGATCTCGGGCTGCTCGGCCACCGCGATCAACCGGCCCCGATGGGCGTCCACCGTAAAGACCACCGCGCAATGCGCCGCGTCGAGCGAACGGGCGACGTCCCGAACCAGGATCTGGAGCATTTCTTCGGGTCGGGGGGCCAGCGCGACGTCTTGAAAGACCGAGAAGAGCTGCGCCTGACCGTTGGGGGAGGTCGTGGCCCGAAAACCATCTCGAACCCCCCGGAGCCGGGCCGCCACCCGGGCCGTCAGTTCCGGGAGATGGATCGGGGCCACCATGACGTCGACGGCCCCTTGGGCCAAGGCGCTCCCGGCTGCTTCCGAGGAGCCCTCCGGCAACAGCACGATGGTCGGCACATTCCGCCACGCCTCGTTGGTCATCGGCATCAGGAGCCGGTCCGACTCGGCATCGACTCGCCCGATCGACACGATGGCGAGATCGGGCGAGCCGACATCGCCCGGCCTGGCCGCGAGGTCAACCGCTTCACTGAGGACGAACCCGGCCCGCATCAGGCTTCGTTCGAGGCCGTCAGGACGGGTGTTGGGATTCCCAAGGAGGAGCACACGTGTTTGCATCTCGCTGCCCTTTGGGCAGGATCCGGACCAAGGGGTCTTCGCCCGACCTAATGACTATAAGTATCTGCAGGAGAATGTCTTACGGCTCAGGGCCAGACCAGAATGCCGACGGATTGGAGGAAGAGTGTCGGATCGGGGCCGCCACACCCTGCGGACCGGGAGCGGGGCTTCGGCTCCCCCCTTGGCTTGTCCGAAATGCGTCAGGTGCCGATCTTTCCTCCCTTGCAGCCGTTCGCTGGGACGTTGGCCAAAGCGATCCCGTTCACGGGCCCAGTGACCGCCGCTGGGACCCCTACCCTAGGATTATGAGCAAACCCACGAGCCTCGCCGCCCACGGCGTTACGACCAAGACCGTTTGGGCCAATCTCGGCACTCCGGCGTTGTACGAACACTCGGCCCGGCGCGGCGAAAGCCGCCTGACCGATCACGGCGCCCTCGCGGTCGTCACCTCGCCCCATACCGGCCGGTCCCCCAAGGACAAGTTCGTGGTGGACGAGCCGTCGAGCACCGCACAGATCTGGTGGGACAAGAACGAGCGCCTGGCCCCTCTCAAGTTCGATCGTCTGTTGCAGGATGTTCAGACCCATCTGAGCGGCCTCCCGGAGGTGTTTACGCAGGACCTGTTCGGCGGGGCCGACGAGCGCTATCGCCTGGCGGTCCGGTTCATCACCCCGAACGCTTGGCAGGCGATGTTCGTCCGGAACATGTTCATCCGGCCCGATCGCGTCGTCCTCGGCTCGTTCGAGCCCTCGTTCCTGGTCTATCACGCTCCCGAGTTCCAAGCCGACCCCGCTGTCCACGGCACCCGGACCGGCACCTTCATCGTACTCAATTTCGCCAAGCGGGTCATTCTCATCGGCGGGACCCGGTACGCCGGCGAAATGAAGAAGTCGATCTTCACGGCGCTCAACTATCTCCTGCCCCAGCAGCAGGTGTTGCCGATGCACTGCTCGGCCAACATCGGCCCGACCGGCGACGCCGCCATCTTCTTCGGGCTCTCAGGCACCGGCAAAACCACCCTGTCCGCCGACCCGAGCCGGAAGCTGATCGGCGACGACGAACACGGGTGGAGCGATCATGGCGTCTTCAATTTCGAAGGCGGCTGCTACGCCAAGGTGATCAAGCTGTCCCAACAGGGCGAGCCGGAAATCTGGAACGCGAGCCACACGTTCGGCACCGTCCTCGAGAACGTCACGCTCGACGACCAGACCCGCGCGGTGGACTTCGACTCCGACAAGCTCACCGAGAATACCCGGGCCAGCTACCCGATCCACGTGATCCCCAATTTCGAACCGAGCGGCACCGGCGGCCACCCGAAGAACATCGTCTTCCTCACCGCCGACGCCTTCGGGGTGATGCCCCCGATTGCCCGGCTCACCGCCGAGCAGGCCATGTTCCACTTCCTCTCGGGCTACACCGCGAAGGTGGCGGGCACCGAGCGGGGGGTCACCGAACCCTCCGCCACCTTCTCCTCGTGCTTCGGCGCCCCCTTCCTGCCCCTCCATCCGGGCGTCTACGCCAAAATGCTCGGCGAGAAGATCGCGAGCCACGGAGCCCGGGTGTGGTTGGTCAACACCGGGTGGACTGGCGGGGCGTATGGGGCCGGGTCGCGAATGAAGTTGGCCCATACCCGGGCCATGGTCACCGCGGCACTCTCCGGCGCCCTTGACCGCGGCACCTTCCGAACCGAGGCCGTGTTCGGCTTCGAGGTGCCCACGGCGGTCGCCGGCGTGCCCCCCGAAGTCCTCGACCCCCGGGGGACCTGGAAGGACGGGGCGGCGTACGACGCCCAAGCCGCCAAGTTGGCCACGATGTTCAAGGAGAATTTCAAAGCCTTCGCGGGCCAGGTCCCGGAAGCGGTCGTCAAGGCGGGCCCTCGGTAGGGCCTCGGATCGCCCCCATGAGCGGGTTCGAGATCATTCGGGATCCGTTGTGGGACAACATCCAACTCGATGCGGCGGCGCTGTCGGTTCTCGACACGCCGCCGCTTCAGCGTTTGCGGTACGTCCGGCAGTTGGGACATGCGTTCCTCGTGTATCCGGGGGCCACCCATTCACGGTTCGAGCACGCTCTGGGGGCCTATCATCTGACCGGACGGGCGCTCACGGTGCTGCACCAGCGAGGCGAACTCGAGCGCGTGCCGGTCCTCCATCAGCGAGCCGTTCGCCTCGCCGCCCTGGTCCACGACATCGGGCACTACCCGTTTTCACACGGACTCGAAGAGGCCGGGTTTCCCCACCATGAGTCACTGGGGGTTGCCAAGCTGGCCGATGGCCAGCTTGGGCAAGCGCTCAATGCCTTGGGTGGACCGGAGTTGATCACGGAAATCGGCTCGCTGGTCCAGGGCACCAACCCGGGACCGCTCCAAGGCCTCGTCTCCGGGACCCTCGATCTCGACAAGATCGATTATTTGAGCCGGGATGCCAGAGCGTGCGGGGTCCCGTACGGAAACCTCGACGTCGACCGGCTGCTGTCAGGGCTCACGATCGTGGCCGCCCCCGACGGCCGGCTCGAGGTTGGGATTCTCGAAAAGGGGATGAGCGCCCTCGAGACCCTGCTCTTCGCCAAGTACCAGATGTATCGGAATGTCTATTGGCACCACGCCGTCCGCGCCGCCACCTGCATGTTCAAGCGAGCGGTCCGCGCCGCCGTGGCGGGTGGGGGGCTCAGCCGGGACGCACTGGCCGAAGAAACCGACGGGGCCCTGATGGAACGGCTCTTTGCGACCGACCCGACCGGCCTGGCCCGCTCGGTCCACGAGCGCCGGCTCTACAAACGGGCGCTCGATCTTCCGGCCAGCGAAGTCCCGGATGGGGCGGGGGCGTGGATCGGCGACGACCCTGACCTGCTCGAACGAGTCGAAGACGCCGTCGCCAGCGAACTCGGCCTGGAAGCGGCGAGTCTCCTGCTCGACTACCCCTCCCGGCCCAACATGCTCGGTGTCGACATCTTGCTGGCCACGCGAGATGGGCGGACTGAGCGGTTGACCGGCGAAGGAAGAGCCGGACAACTCGGGCTCCCGCGGATTGCGGACGAGCTCTACCGCAGTGCCCGCCATCTCCGGGTCTTCACGGCCGAGCCGCTGACTGGAGAGACGGACCGTCTCCGCCGGCTGGCGCTCCTGTCGGCGGGTGAGGTGGAAGAACGGCTGGCGGGGGGGCACGCCCTGCTCTAACGAGCGTCGGCGGCGGGGGTCCTACACTTCGTCGATGCGCACCACGATGGCGGTGATGTTGTCGAGACCGCCATGGCGGTTGGCCTCGGCGATCATCCGGCTCACCACGAGCTCCGGGGTCGAATCGGTCTGGATGATCTTGCCGAGTTGGTCGTCCTCGAGCATACCGGTCAGGCCGTCCGACGCCACCAGCAGTACGTCGCCCTGTTCGAGGGTCCCGAAGTACACATCCGGCACCACGTCCTCGTTGGCCCCAACGCAGCGGGTAATCACGTTGCTGTAGGGGTGAGTGCGGGCCTGGTCGGCGGTCAGGAGACCGGCGTCGACCTGCTCTTGGACGTAGCTGTGATCCTTGGTGACTTGAAGGAATTGCCCCTTCCGGAACAGATAGGCCCGGCTGTCGCCGACCTGCCCGATCAAATAGCGCTTGGCCCCGAGTACCAACACCGTAGTCGTCGTGCCCATCCCGCGCTTGTCGGCCTCGGCAATGGTGCGTTCGAAAATCGCTTGATTGGCGGCCCGAATCGAATGCCGGACCCGCTCGAAGGCGGCCGCGTCGGGCAATCCGCGGAGCGATCCCAGTTCCTTGGCGATGATCTCGACGGCCATTTCGCTCGCGACTTCGCCGGCCGCGTGCCCCCCCATGCCGTCGGCGACGATGAAGACGCCGCTCTTGAGATCAATCATGAAATTGTCTTCGTTGCCGCTTCGCACGACACCGACGTGCGTGTCTCCCGCGCAGGTAATGAGCATGGCTAGACGAACAGGACCAAGGCGACGAGCGCCGCGAGGAGAAGGACGATCGCCGCCGCCATCAGCCCGACGCGCGGTCCGGGCGCCAGGGCCGGCTCGACGGGATGAGCCGCTGCGATTGGGGCGGGAGCTGCGGCCGGAGCCGTCCGAGGCAATGCCGGGGGCCGAGGAGCGATGTCGGCCCGGTCGTCGTTGGGCTCGAACGAGATGACGACCTCCCCCAGCTGGATCGTTGCCCCGGGCGAGAGCGGCGTTTCCTCAGTCAACGGCACGCCGTCCACTTCGGACCCGCGGCTCGAACCCAGATCGGTCAGGGTCCAAACCCCCTCCCGCAATTGCAGCATCGCGTGCTCGGCACTCACGCTCGGGTCGGAGATTCTGATATCGCTGGCGGCGCCGCGACCGAGATGGCTGATCGGAGCCACGACCAGCAATCGGTCGCCCTTGGCCGCGCCGCTCTTGATCCGGAGCGTCGCCAACGGACGAACCCGCGGCATCCCGACCAGGGTGTCGCTCAAACGGGCTTCGGCCCCCGCCGGTGGAGCCGCTCGCCCGACCGGGTCATTGACCGTGGAGTAATAGCGGAACTCTTCAGCTCCAATTCGGATCACATCCAGCGCTTTCAATGGGCGGCGGCCGACGATCCGGCTGCCGTTCACATAGGTTCCATTGGTCGAGAGATCAACCAGCACACTGCCGTCGGGCCGCACCACGATTTCCGCATGCCGCCGGGAAGCATCCGGCGAGGCCACGACCACTTCGGCCTCGGCATCCCGCCCGAACCCGAAGGGAACGACCGACACGGGATACTCCCGCCCGTCGTTGAGGCTCACCACCCGGCCACCGCTCTCCTGCTGTCGCATGCGCCGGGGGTCCCTTTTTCGAATGCCGTGGGCCCCAAACGTAGGCCGAGGTCGGCGGGTTAGCAAGAAACCAAAGTCCCCGATCCGCTAACCCTGGCCGGCGATCTGTCAAGTCATTCAAGCCACATGAGTTCCGGCCTGAAGCCGGGACAACCTTTGATAGACGCCATCCCCCCGGATCAGGGCCTCGTGACGGCCCCGCTCCACCACCCGGCCATGGTGCATCACCAGGATCTCATCGGCATGGAGGATGGTGCTCAACCGGTGGGCAATGATGACGGCCGTCCGGCCCCGCATCAGCTCAGCGACCCCGCGCTGAATCCGGGCCTCCGACTCCGAGTCGATGGAACTGGTCGCCTCGTCGAGCAGCAGGATCCGGGGGTCCCGGGCCATGGCCCGGGCAAAGCTCAACAACTGCCGCTCCCCGACCGACAGGTTCTTACCGCGCTCCGACAGGACGTGGCGGTATCCCCCGGGCAGTCGGCCGATGAACCCATCGACCCCCACCCGGGCCGCCGCCGCCTGAACGCCGGCCTCGGTGACGCCGGGGTCAAGGGCCAGATTGCGGAGTACGTCGCCCGTGAACAGAAACAGGTCCTGCTGGACGAAGCCGAATTGGCGGCGCAAGTCCGCGACGCCGACCGACTTGATATCGACGCCGTCGAGGGTAATCCGGCCCCGTGACACATCGTAGAACCTGAGCAGCAGACTGACGAGCGTCGTCTTCCCCGCCCCGGTATGCCCAACGACCGCCAGCGTCGAGCCTGCCGGCACCCGAAACGAAACGTCCTGAAGCACCCACGGCCCCGACTCCGAGTAGCGGAACCAGACGTTCTCGAAGGCAATCTCCCCGCGAACCGCGGCGGGCAACCGCACCGGGTCCGTCGGATCGACTACCTCGACCGGCGTGTCCAGCAAGCGGAACACCCGCTCGGAGCTCGCCATGGCGCTCTGCACCAGGTTGACTTTCTCCGAGAGATCCTGGAGCGGCTGGAAGAACCGCCGGGTCAGCTGGACGAAGGCCGCCAACACGCCAACCGTAAGCGACCCGTCGACTACCCAGGGAGCACCCCGGGCCAAGATCAACGCCATGGCCAC
>JANMHX010000341.1:0-47163 GCA_031375485.1 Gemmatimonadota bacterium
TTGGCCATGGCCTCGACAAAGAGCCGATTGGCCGCGGGCCCCTCACCGAAATCGAGGATGAAGTCGCCGGCATCCACTCCGCTCGAGTGGTTGAGCAGGTGCCGCGTCGTGAGCTGGGCGGCGACCGTCGGGTCGCCGAACCGGAGGTGCGGCAGGTAGCCGATCAGCGGGGCCTCGAGATCCAAGAGCCCCTCGTCGACCAGCGTCATGATCATCGTGGCCGACCAGACCTTGGTGATCGAGCCGGTCAGAAACGCGAGCTCGGCCGTCATCGGCGCATTGGTGTTGAGGTTGGCGATTCCGGACCCGGCCGTGATGATCCGGCCCGCCCGATACACGCCCGCCACCGCCCCCGGCATCCGGTGCTCCCGTACCAGCCGGGCGAGCCCGTCCTGGAGTTCCTCGACCGCCGGTTCGGTCTGCAGACTCCGCGGCCGAGAGACGGAAACGCTCCGGCCTCCAAGGACAGCGACCATGCCAAGCTGAACCACATCACGCCGTGACAAAGGGCTCGGCACTCGGCACTCGGTACTCGGGGCTCGGCACTTCGAAGGGCGGTTCATGAGAGGGAAGCTCCGAATTGGAGGGGGTCGATCGGGAACGGCATCGAACAGCCAAGTTTACTCGGCACCCGCGGGATCGGGCAGTCGGCTCGGTCCGTGGGCGACGAGGTTTCCGCCAACGACCCCCTCCTCGAAATCACCACCGACAAAAGTGACGGGACTCGGTCCCCATCGATGCGACCGGTGTTTCGGTGAGGGAAGTTGACTTACCGATTTGCCGGTCTATTGTTTGGTGGTGAATTTATCTAGAATGATACTCATTCTCAACTATGGTAGGACTTGTGAGACTTCCAGCCTCCGTCGGCGTCGCCATTACCATTCTCGCAGCCAGCGCTGCCGCCCAACCGCGCGATTCCACCGCCAAGCGCCGTCGGCAGCTCCCGACAGTTGAGGTCATCGGCAGTCCGGCCGCGCTGGTTGGGATTCCCGGTTCAGGGACCCTCGTGTCGGCTGGCCTGCTCAAGGCCATCATCCCCCGTGATCCCGGTCAGGCCCTCCGGGTCGTCCCAGGTGTCTTGGTCCGCGACGAGGAGGGCCTCGGGTTGCGGCCCAACATCGGGATCCGAGGCCTCAACCCGACGCGATCATCCAAGGTGTTGCTGCTGGAGGACGGTATCCCGGTCACGATCGCGCCGTACGGCGATAATGCCACCTACTATCATCCGCCGATCGAGCGGTTCGACCGGATCGAAGTGCTCAAGGGTAGCGGCCAGATCCGCTACGGGCCCCAGACCATCGGCGGCGTCATCAACTATCTCACGCCGGCGCTCTCCGGAGCGTGGAAGGGCCGGATCACCACCACTCTTGGCAACCGTCATTATCTCAACCTCGCCGGCCGGGCTGAGGGAAGCGTTGGCGGTGCAGCGGTGGGCCTCACCGGACTCAGAAAAAGCGGAGCGGGCTCGCGCGACAACATCGGGTCGCTGGTCACCGACTTGAGCGCCAAGATCGCGCTTCCCGTCGGTGCCAATCAGTCGCTCACGTGGCGCGCCAACTACTACGCCGAACGATCCCAGGTGACCTACTCGGGCCTCACCGAAGCGGAATTCACCACGAACCCACGCCAGAACCCGTTCCGCAACGACTCCATGCTCCTGAACCGATGGGCCACCGACCTGACCCACCGCGTGGCGATCGGCGATCAGGTCAGCCTCTCGACCACCGCGTATGCCTACACGGTATCACGCGATTGGTGGCGTCAATCCAGCAACTCGGGCCAGCGGCCCAACGACGCGGCCGATCCCCGCTGCGGAGGGCTCGCGAACCTCTCGACGACGTGCGGCAACGAAGGCCGGCTTCGCGATTACCATGTGGGGGCGGTTGAGCCCCGGCTCAAAGCCCAATACCACCTCGGTCCGATCCCAGTCGTCGCTGAGCTCGGCGTCCGGCTCCACTACGAACGGCAGATTCGCCGCCAGGTCAATGGCGGGTCGCCGAACGCGCGTCAACCGGGATCCCCGGACGATCCCAATGCCGGCCTCAAGGAAGACAACCTCCGGAGCAACATCGCCTTCTCGGCCTACTGGCAGCAGCGATTCCAACTCGGGCGCGTCGGTGTCACCCCAGGCCTTCGGTTCGAGCAGGTGCGCTTCCGGCGGGCCAATCGGCTGTTCGGTCCCGCGCAGGCGGACACGGCAACCGGCGCAACCTCGCTGACGACCGCAATCCCGGGCCTCGGTCTGACCTGGCTTCCATCCGACCGCCTGACATTGTTTGCCGGGGTCCATCGCGGTTTCTCGCCGCCCCGGACTGAGGATATTGTCGACAACTCCGGCCAGACGGTCGACATCGACACCGAATCAAGCTGGAACTACGAACTCGGTGCGCGGGCCGGGTTCGGCGATGCCGGGGCGTTCGAAGCCACGTATTTTCGAATGGATTTCAGCAACCAGGTCGTGCCCTCGAGCGTTGCCGGCGGAGCCGGGGCCGCGCTCACCAACGCCGGCGCCACCCGCCATGCCGGCGTCGAGTTCGCCCTCGACCTGAATCTCTCCCAGTTGGCCCGGACCGGGATTCCGATCCAAATCGGCGCCGCCTACACCTACCTTGCGACCGCCCGCTATCATGGTCCCCGATTCGGGTTCGTCGGCACCACCACGAAGGACGGGATCGGAAGGGTTTTCGTCGGCCAGGATGCCGTCCAGAGTCGCGACCGAGTCCTCGTAACCGGCAATCGCCTGCCCTATGCCCCCAAGCATCTCGCGTCCGCTTGGGGCTCGATTCAGCCTTGGGGTGGGACCCGGGTTCGAGCGGACATGGTCCTCACGAGCGCCATGTTCGCCGATCCCCTCAACACGACGGTGCTGAGCCCGGACGGACAGCAAGGCCCCCTCGCCCGATCGGAAATCTGGAACCTCGGCCTCTGGCAGGAGATCCCGGCGCTCGGCGTGGAACTCTCGGTGTCGATCAAGAATCTCTTCGACCGGCTCTACGTCGTCGATCGGAGCCGCGGTCTCCTGCCGGGGCCGGGCCGGACTGTGGCCCTCGGCGTCTCCCGGGCGTTCTAGCGGGATCGACCAGTCGGCCCGGCGAGGTTAGAATGAACCGATGACTGCCCTGACCGATATCCTGCTCCCACCCGACCAGACCGAAGGCACCACCAACACGGTCGGCAAATGGTTCAAAGCCGTCGGCGATACCGTCTCCGCCAACGACCCCCTCCTCGAAATCACCACCGACAAGGTGACGGTCGAAATCGCCGCCCCGCACGACGGCGTCCTGGCGGAAATCCTGAAACCCGAAGGCGAAGCGGTCGAGCCCGGCGAACCCTTGGGCCGCCTGGCGGCTCGGCACTCGGCACTCGGCACTCGGCACTCGGAACTCGGCACTCGCCATGCGGAGCCGAGCGCCGAGAGCCGAGCGCCGAGTGCCGAGGAGTTAAGCCCTGCGGTCCGCCGGATGATCAAGGAACGAGGCCTCGACGCCGCCAAGATCAAGGGCACCGGCCGAGGCGGCCGGATCACGGTCGAAGACGTCGAAGCCGTGGCCGCCACCTCCACCAACCGGATGGTGCCGCATACGGCCATGCGGAAGAGCATTGCGGCGCATCTGAGCCAAAGCATGGCGACGGCGCCGCATGTCACCACGATCTTCGAGGCCGATTTGAGCGCGGTGCTGGCGCATCGGGAGGCCACCAACAAGGCGGCGACGTTCACGGCGTACTTCGTTCAGGCCACGGTGGCGGCGCTCCGGGCGGTGCCTGAAGTCAACAGCCGGTGGCATGACCAGGCGCTCGAGCTGTTCGATGACTGCAACATCGGGATCGGGACGGCGCTCGAGGACGGCGGATTGATCGTGCCGGTGATCCAGCAGGCCCAAACCTTGAGCCTGGTCGAGACGGCCGGGCGGTTGGCGGACCTGACCGCCAGAGCCCGGGCGAGCGGCCTAACGCCGAAGGACGTCCAAGGCGGAACCTTCACGATTTCGAACCATGGGGTGAGCGGGAGTTTGGTGGCCACGCCGATCATCATTAACCAGCCCCAGTCGGCCATTCTCGGTATCGGGAAGCTCGAGAAGCGGGCCGTGGTGGTCGAGGGCGACCGGATCGTGGCCAAACCGATGATCTACGTGACGCTGACCATCGATCACCGGGTCTTGGACGGGTTTCAGGCCAACGCGTTTCTCACGAAGTGGGTCGAGACGATCGAAGCCAGTTGGTAATCAACTCGGCCGTCGGCGCCGGGGCGGCCATCGGAAACAGGTGGCCGAACCCCGGAAGATCCACAATGGTGGCCGACGGGCGGATCTCCCGGAACCGGTCGGCGGCTGCCGGCGTGAAGGTGTCGGTGGTCCCACCCCGGATCAGCAACACCGGCAGCGACGGGTCGAGCCGGCTGATTTCCCGCCAGGCGTCCCGGTAGAGTCCTTCGTAGTAGTGCGCTTCCCAGTCTGGCTGCCAGACCAACGTGAGTCCGCTCCCGTCATCCGCCGGCCGGAGCCCCCCGCGAACGTAGTGCCAGAGTGACTCGTCCGGCCAATCCCGAAACAGCGGCCGCGGCCGCCAGTACGCGAAGGCCTCCTGCTCCGAGGCGAACTCGGCCCGCCGGAACCGGGCCCGGGTCGCGAGCATGTGCCGCGGAACCCCCTCCTCGTCGGGGTGATAGATCGAGTCGACGTGGGCCGGGAGCAGTAGCGTCGGGTCGAGGAGCACGAGCGCGCTGAACCGGTCCGGCCGCCGGGCAGCGGCCACCAACGAGGCCACCGCCCCGAACGAGTGGCCCACCGCAATGACACCCCGAAGGTCATGTTCCACGAGGCCGGCCGCGAGCTCCTCGCCGACGGCCTCCCAGCTCCCCGGCGCTTCCGGCGCGGGGCCCGCGTTAGGCCAGAGGCCCCGAGGGGGAATCGCGACGACCCGAAACCGATCGAGCCAGGGCTCGATCAGGGGCCGATAGGCGCCGAGCGGGAAGCTGTTGGCGGGGGCGAGGTGGAGGAGCGGACCGGCCCCACCGAGTTCAACGAGCGGTCGTGACATGGGGCGTGGAACCTAGCGCGGCGGGGCCGACGGCACTATCCCTTCATTCACGAGCCGCCAGGGGTACTCCGCATCGTGCGGGGTTGAGAAAGTCTCTTGGAACCTGACCCGGTCAACACCGGCGTAGGGAGTGCGGCGAGTGTCGTTGCCGCCGTGTTGGCCACGCCACCCGCTCACTGGGTTGCGTGGCTTTTTCACGTGGGGGTCCGGACCGTGATGTACCTGCTACCGCTGCTGTTGCTGCAAGACACCCTGCCGCTCGCCCAGCGCCGCGACACCTTGGAAACCGTGGTGGTGCGGGCCACCCGCGCCGGGAGTGCCCCGCCGACGTCCCAGACTACCCTCGACCGCGCCGCGATCGAGCGAAGCTATGCCGGGCAAGACGCGCCGTTGGCCCTCCAAGGGCTCACCGGTGTCACCGTCACCTCCGACGCCGGCGGCTTCTCCGGCTACAGCGCGATCCGGCTCCGGGGCATCGACCAGACCCGGCTCACGATTTCGTTGGACGGGGTGCCGCTCAACGATCCCGAGGACCAGGTCCTCTATTTCTCGAACGTGCCCGACTTCATGAACTCGATTCAATCGGTTCGGATTCAGCGCGGCGTGGGGTCGAGCGGCTTCGGCACGGCGTCGTACGCAGGATCACTCAACTTCGAATCGATCCCGATCGCGGCCAGTCGCCCGTTTGGCGAACTGCAGCTGACCTCCGGGTCCTGGGACACCAAACGGGTCAGCGCCGAGGGGGCCACCGGGTTTCAGCGTGGATTCGCCGCGTACGGCCGGCTGTCGGGCCAAGAGACCGACGGCTACCGGGAGCACTCCGGCAACCGCGCCCGCTCGGGGTTCCTGAGCGCCGGCTGGTTCGGAGCCCGTGACGCGCTCAAGTTCACCGGCTTGGCGGGACGTTCGCGAACCCAACTCGCCTACTATGCGCCGTCAGAAGCCGAGCTCGCGGTCAATCCCCGGGTCAACCCGATGTCGCCGGACGAGAAAGACGACTTCCATCAGGAAATGGCGAGCCTCCAATACACTCGGGAACTGGCTCGTTCGGCGACGGTGACGACCACGGCGTATCGGAACAGCGCCGCCGGGAACTACGACGTCGTCGTTGGCTCCGATCTCTGGAACTTCAATCTCGGCCATGTCTGGTACGGCTTGCTGTCGACCGTGGCTTGGAATACTCGCGAGGTATCGTTCTCGGCTGGCGTCCACGCCAGCAGCTATCACCGCGATCACTTCCTATTCGTGCGTCCCGATCTCTCCAGTCGGGCCTACGACAACACCGGCTTCAAACAAGAACAGAGCGCCTTCCTCAAAGCAACGTGGACCCGGGGCGCCTGGGACTGGCATGGTGACCTGCAAATCCGCCGGGCCGCGTTCCGGTACCGGCCGACACCCGGATCGACCTTTGGCGAGCCCTCGATCGATTGGGTCTTCTTGAGCCCGAAGCTCGGCGTGACTTGGCGGGCCCGGTCCGACCTCACGGCGTACGCCTCACTCGGGCGGACCGGCCGGGAGCCGACCCGGAGCGACCTCTTTGCCGGCGCGGATGACCTCGACGAGGCGGCGGCGGCGGAGTTGTTGCCGCTCGATCAAGTGCGGCCGGAGTCGGTCACCGATCTCGAGGCCGGGCTCCGCTGGTCTCGGGGTGCAGTGGACCTCAACGCGAACGTGTTTGCGATGCGGTTCCGGAACGAGATCGCTCCGATCGGCGCGATCTCGATTACCGGGAGCCAGCTCCGGCGGAACGTGGACCGAAGCAGCCGGGTCGGCCTTGAGGTCGAAGGTGAATGGCGGGTCCAGCCGGCTTTCACGATGACGGGAAACGCGATGTGGATGCGGGCCCGGATCGCGGCGTACCCCGACGCGGCCACCGGGGCGACGTACCGCAACGTCCCGCCCCTGCTCTCGCCGTCAGTGCTCGCCAATCTCCAAGCGGCGTGGCGGATCCGCGACCGGGTCGCGATGACGGCTCGGGTCCGCCACTCGGGGCGGGCCTTCCTGGCCAACGATGGCAATCCGGCCCTCACCGCCCCCGCGTTTACCCTGTTCGACGGCGGCGGATCCTGGTCCGTGGGCCGGTACACGATCCGAGTCCAGGCTGAGAATTTGTTCAATGGACGCGCGTATGCCAGTGGTTACACCGACGGCACCACGCGATATTTCTTTCCGATTGCCCCGCGGACCATCGTGGGGTCCCTCGTCCTGACGTTGTAACCGAGGTCAGATTTCATGCCGATGCCCCTCACCCGACCGTCCGCCCTCGCGGCCGTCCTGCTGGCCCTGGCGGTTGGGCCGGGCCCCGCGGCGGCCCAGAACATCGCCGATTGGACGACGCCATTTCCCCCGTTCCGGATCGCCCAGAACCTCTACTACGTCGGGAACAAAGGCCTCGCGAGCTATCTGATCACCACGCCCAAGGGTCACATCCTCATCAACAGCAGCCTCGAGGCGAACGTGCCGATGATCCGGGCCAGCATCGAGGCCCTCGGATTCAAGTTCGGCGACCTCAAGATCCTCTTGATCAGCCATGCTCATTGGGACCACAATGCCGGCAGCGCCCTCATCAAACGACTGACGGGCGCCCGGTACCTGGTGATGGACGCCGACGTGGCGGTCGTCGAGTCGGGCGGGAAGAGTGACTTCCAATACGGCGACGCTCCGACCACCCACTACCCGGCCACGAAGGTCGACCGCGTCCTCCACGACGGCGACGAGGTGAAGCTCGGTGGCGCGGTTCTGGTCGCCCGGCTCACGCCCGGGCACACCAAGGGCACCACGACCTGGACGATGAAGGTGACCGAGGGAGGAACGGTGCGGGACGTGGTGATCGTCGGCAGCCCGAACGTGAACCCGGGATACCGGTTGGTGGGGAACCCCAAGTATCCCGGCATCGCCGAAGACTACCAGCGGATGTTCCGGGTCTTGAACGCCCTGCCGGCTGATTATTTCCTCGGCGCCCACGGCGGCTATTTCGACATGGAAGCCAAGTACGCCCGGTTTGAGAAGGGCGATTCGGCGGCCTTCATCGACCCGGAGGGCTACCGCAAGTTCGTGGCGGAGCGGGAGCAGGCCTTCCGCGTCGAATTGGTCCGGCAGCAACGTGACTCAACGAGGTAGTCCCATGACCCCGATTCGGGCCGTTGACGACATCGTCGTGGCCGCGGGGCGCCTGGTGGCGTGGATTGCCCGGATCGTTCCGCTCGGGCCGCTCCACTCCAAACCGATGCAGGCCGTCCTCCGACGACTCCGGGACGCCCTCGGCTAAGCCCGTTCGGAGACGAACCCGCCGGTCTGCTGGGTGAATTCAATCGTCAGAAACGAGGCATGCACCGACCAAGCGGCCTCGTGATCGCGGACCGACACCACCCGAACGATCCCAAGCAGAATTCCAGAATCGATCTTGAGCACCTGGTCCGGACGCGCGGCATAGACCGTCACCAGGCTGATGCCCGCGGGCGAGAGATCGCGGAGGTGCGCGGGGTGGCCGGCATGAGGCCAACTCGGATAGAGGTGCAGCGCGGCGGCCTTGGCAATCCTCGGCATCGCCCGTCGCTCCAGGAGCTCCCGCAATCGGGCGCCGATCCGGGTGGGCAGCGCCAACGGACTCGAGCAATGCCGGCAGCGCGGTACGGCCGCGACGGGGCTTCGGCAGAACGGACAGTGGGTGAGCGGGGCTGACCGCGCCCGACCGGCGGCCGCGGCCGGTTCCGGGGCGGGAGCGGACCGGCGCTTCTTCAGGGTGGCGTCGTACGCTCGGCGTTTGGCGGTGTTGGAGAGCACCGCATAGGCTTCGTTGAGCAGCACGGCCGCATCATGGTCACCGCCGAGATCGGGATGGCCCTTGAGTTGGGTCATCAAACTCCGATAGCTGGCCTTGATGACCTCGAGCGGCGCCTCGGGCTGGACGTGCAGCAGCCGGTAGTAGTTGCGGCGGTTCTTCATCGGTCAGAGCCTCATTCGCACCCGAGGGCTTCTGCCGTCGACCGTAACTCAGTCCAGATGGAGTCGGTAGTGGCGCGCGGCGAGAGCAGCAACGTGACCGCGTGTCGTCCCGCCCTCACACACTCCCGGTTTTCGATGACCGCGTTCAGAGTGATCGGCAGCCCCGTCGTGAAGGCGTCCATACTCCTAATCCGGCCCGTCATCCGCCGGTCCGTGCTGTCGAGGACGAGTTCGGCTCGAAACATCGTGGTGTCGATCTGGTATTTCCCGCTCCCCACCTGCAACGACAGCCCGCGAAAGTACGCCGTCAAAGAGGCTCCGATCGTCGCGGGGTCAAACTGCGGTTTTTCGGTGAGCCACCACACCATGACGTACGACCAATAGCCGGGCTGATTCGGCTTGGCCCATCCCGGCGCGAATCGCAACTCTTCCACGCCGCGGTACGGGAGGTGAGGCGCAAATCCAAGCGGGAACGGAATCGTCTCGGGGTTCCACCCGGGCGGTACGGGCCAGAAGATCCCCTCGGCTCCATCCGCCGGCGACGCCGCGCTTGCCGAGGCGACCGGCACACTCGCCGGCATCGCCGGGCGCGGATCCTCCCCGCTACGCCCACACGCGGCCAGCGTCAGGACCACCAGCGCGGCCCCGCCAGGCACGCCCCGCGATACCTGGGTTCGATCGGTGGAATCCATGACCATGACTCCTCTAAGATCGGGCCGGCGGCGTGGTTCTGCCAGTGGCCCCGTGCCGCCAGCGTCCAAACGACACGCCTTCCGTGTCTGATTCGAGCATACCGGGGGGCACCGAATCCGCTCGGCCCCGCCTGGGCACTGTTCATCCCTGAATTCACGCCGTTGGATCGATTCTCGCCCCGGCACACGCCATGCCTTTGTCTCGCGCCAGTACGGTTGTTTTTCGACTCTTCACTGGAAGGCAGAACATGGATTGGGCGAAGGCATTTCGCGCTCGAGCGGCAACCGCGGTTGCGCTCCTCGCGATGGGAAGTGGGGTCTTGGCGGCACAGCAAGCCCCCGAGACCCTGACCGGAAGGGTCACCGACAAGCTGAGCGGCGCCGGCATTCAGGGCGCTCGCGTGGTCATCAACGGCACCAACTCGACCGCGCAGACGAATGCGCTCGGCCGGTACACGATTCGCGTCGCCACCACCGGCGCGGTCACGGTCCGGGCATTCGCAGTCGGCTATTCGGCCCAAAGCCGGGAAGTGGCACTCGGGGGCACGGCCACGGCGGACTTCGAACTCTCCCCGACGGTGGTCCGGCTCGACGACATCGTGACCACCGCCACCGGCGACCAACGGCGGCTCGAACTCGGCACCACCGTCGGCGTGGTCCAAGTCGATAGCGTGGTCAGCAAGTCACCGATCACCAACATCACGGACGTCTTGAACAGCCGGATTGCCGGCGTCACGGTCCAAACCCAGACCGGAACGTTGGGCGGCGGGAGCCGGATCCGGATTCGCGGCGCCAACTCCCTCTCGCTCAACAACGAACCGATCGTCATCATCGACGGGGTTCGCTCCAACAACAACGCCGCCACCGGCTCGATCGGCGTCGGCGGGCAGGCGTCCTCCAGCTTCAACGACATCAATCCGGACGACATCGAGTCTGTCGAAGTCATCAAGGGCCCCTCAGCCGCGACGCTCTACGGCACCGAGGCCGCCAACGGCGTGATTGCCATCAAGACCAAGCGGGGCCGGGCGGGCCGGACCACGTGGAACACGTATGTCGACGGCGGGTTGATCCAAGACAAAAACCCGTACCCGGACAACTACAACGCGTTCGGCTTTCGATCCGGGGCCCAACGCAACGGCTGCCGCCTCTACCGCGTCGCCTCCGGCGCTTGCCAGGCCCAAGACAGCGTCGTGACGTTCAACACCCTCCGCGATCCGCTGACATCGCCGTTCAAGAATGGCTACCGGAGTCAGGTCGGGGCCAACGTGTCGGGGGGCAACGAACAGATTCGATTCTTCCTCGGCGCCGATTTCGACAAGCAGGAAGGGGTCTACATGATTCCGACGGCCGAACGGGACTCGGTGCTCCTGGCCCGCGGCATCTCCGAGATTCCGAACGAGCAAGCCCATCCGAACGCCACCCGGAAAGTGAGCTTCCGGTCCTCGATCTCGGCGACGGTGGCCAAGAACTTCGACATCGACGCCACCTTGGGGTATGTCCAGAACCACCTTCGGCTCCCCCAGAACGACAACAACGTCATCGGTCTCTTGTCGAACGCCCTGCTCGGCTCGGCCACCAACCCGACCGGCCGGTGGGCCTTCGGCGTCGGCCCCGCCGCTTCGTATTCACACACCAATGAACAACGGATCGACCGGATCACCACGGCCATCACCGGCCGCTGGACCCCGTCGGCGAGCCTCTCCGGCCGCCTCGTAGTCGGCTTGGATCGGACCCTCCAGTCCGACATCGACTACGCCCGGGTCGGCGAAGCCGCCCCGTTCGGCGAGGACGTCCGCGGCAATCGGTCGCTCAACAAGTTCACGATCGGCGTCTACACCCTCGACGGCGCGGTGACGTTCCAGCGAAACCTGAGCAAGTCGATCGGATCGAAGACGACGTTCGGCGGCCAGTACTTCCGTACCAACATCAACGGCACCCTGGCCACCGGCAACGGGATCGCGTCCGGCAGCAGCACCATCGGCGGCGCGGTGCAGCTGATCGCCGCCAGCCAGAACGTCGAAGTCGCCAATGGCGGGCTCTTCGTCGAGGAGGTCGTGTCGTTGAATGACCGGCTCTATGTGACCGGTGCCGCCCGGCTCGACCAGGCCTCCGCCTTTGCCCGGAGCACCGGGGCAGTGCTCCTTCCGAAGGCCGCCATCAGCTACATCGCGCGGAACCGGCCCGACGGCAACCTCAACCTGGTCCGCTTCCGGGGCTCTTACGGCGCCTCCCTGGTGGCACCGGGCGCCGCGGTTCGGCTCCGCACCTTCCTGCCGGTGACCGGCGTGGCCGATGCCTCGAACGTCGCCACCGTGACGTTCGGCAACCTCGGCAACCCCGATCTCAAACCGGAAAAGTCCCGCGAGTTCGAGGCCGGGATCGACGCCTCGTTCTTCCGCGACCGGTTGAGCGTCGAGTTGACCGCGTACGACAAGCTGACCGAAGATGCCTTGGTGAACCGGGTCCTGGCCCCGTCCCTCGGGGTCTCGTTCAATCAGTTCTTCAACATCGGGTCGATCAAGAACCAGGGCCTCGAACTCGGGGTCACCACCCAGGTCATCCAGGGCCGGAATTTCGCGTTCGATCTGGCGCTCGTCGGCTCGCTCCTGAAGAACCGGCTGGTCACGCTCGGCGAGGGCATCGAACCGTTCCCCGTGGGCTTTGCCCAACGCCACGTGCCGGGGCTCCCGGCCGGCGGCTACTGGGACCGGAAGGCCAGCTACAACGACGCCAACAACGACGGGATCCTCGGCGTCGACGAAATCACCGTGTCGGACACCGCGCTCTACATCGGACCGGCGCTCCCGACTCGCGAACTCACTCTCACGCCAGGGTTCACGCTCTTGAACGGGATGTTCCGGCTGACGTCACAGTGGAATTATCGGGGCGGCAACTACCTCGACAATTCGACCGAGGGCTTCCGGTGCTCCGCGGTGGCCAACTGCCGGGGCCTCTACGACAAGTCCGTGTCGCTCGACGAACAGGCCTACGCTACCGCTGCCTTCGTCCTCGGCGGGTTCAGCGGCGATGTCCAGAAGGCTGATTTCATCCGGCTCCGGGAACTCTCGCTGACCTACTCCGCGCCGCGCAGTGTGGCCCGGATGCTCCGCGCTTCGTCCGCCAGCATGACGATCTCGGGCCGGAACCTCCATGTCTGGACCAAGTACAAAGGCATCGACCCCGAAGCCTCCGCCTTTGGCGGCGGGGCCAACTTCGGCGCCTCCGACTTCCTCACCCAACCGCCGCTCCGCTTCTGGACGGTCCGCTTCAACCTGGGACTTTGAGACATGACCATTCGATTGAAACGCACCGCGTTGGGCTCCATGGCCGGGTTCCTCGCCATGGCCACGGTCGGCTGCAACTCGTTCTTCGACCCGGTAACCGATGACGTCATCGACCCGGGCAACCTCACCAGCCCGGCGGCGGTGGCCACGCTGCTGAACGGCGCCCGGCGCGATTTCGCCTTGGCCTACGTGGGCGACGGCGCCGATATCCAGGAAGGGGTCATTCTGATCAGCGGGCTCGTGGCCGACGAGTACGATAACTCCGACACGTTCCCGACCCGCCAAGAGATGGACCAGCGGGACATGGACGTCAAGAACGTGAGCCTCATCGGCGCGTACCTCAACCTCCATCGGGCTCGCGCGGCCGCCGACTTCACCGCCGCCAGGGCCCGTCAGGTCACGCCCGACGATCATGATGCCATCGGCGAGGCGGATGTCATCTCCGCCACCACGCTCGTGGCCTTTGCCGACAACTACTGCAGCGGGGTACCGCTCAGCGCGTTGGATGGGTCCACGTTGGTCTACGGCCAACGGCAAACCACCTCGGAGCTCTTTACCGCCGCGGCCACCCGGTTCACCACCGCGATCGCGCTCGCGCCATCGTCGCAGGTCCTCAATGCGGCCCGGGTCGGTAAAGGCCGTGCCTTGCTTGGCCTCGGCCAATTCGCCGAAGCGGCCGCCGCCGTGGCGGCGGTGCCGACCAATTTCCGGTACACGACCTTCCACAGCGAAGTGACCGGCACCGTCAGCAACGGGATCTGGGGCTTCGTCAACTTCCTCAATCGCTGGTCGGTGGCCGCGGGCACCGGCGGCGGCCTCGACTTCGCCGCCGGCACCGATCCACGGGTCCCGGTCGATGACATCGGCGATGCCGGGTTCGACGGCACCACGCCCCAAGTCAACCAGCTGCTGTTCCCGCTCCGGACCTCCCCGGTGCCAATCGCCACGGGAATCGAGGCCCGGCTGATTCAGGCCGAGGCCGCGCTCCAAGGCGGCAACGCCGGGTCGGCCCTGGCGTTGCTCAACACGCTCCGGGCGACCGAGCCGGGGCTCGCTCCGCTCACCGACGCCGGGTCACCGGCCGCGCGGGTGGACCAGCTGTTCCGGGAACGGGCCTTCTGGCTCTACTCCACCGCCCGTCGCCTGGGCGACCTCCGGCGGCTGATCCGCCAGTACGGACGGACGGCTAACGCCGTGTTCCCGCACGGCGAGTACTACAAGGGCGGCGATTACGGCTCGGACGTGAACATCCCGATTTCGTTCGAGGAACGGAACAACCCGAACGTCGGAAGCCAGGGATCGGAGTGCCTCAACCGAAATCCCTGAGATCCGCTCGGTAGGAGTCTGATCAGGAACGATAGCCCGGCCGGAGTTTCGGCCGGGCTATCGCGTTCCGGCCCGGCGGCCATACCTTCTATTCCATGGGACCAGAAACCGAGAACTACAACGCCGGCGTCGATCTCGTCGACCGGCACGTCGCCGAGGGGCGGGGCGCCAAGGTCGCCTATATCGATCCGGACCGGCAGCTGACCTACGCCCAACTCCAAGACCGCACCTCGCGTTTGGCCGCCGCCTTGCGGCGCCAGGGCCTCCAGCGGGAGCAGCGGGTGGTCTTGATCATGCTCGATACGGTGGATTTTCCGGTGGCGTTCTGGGCCGTGGTCAAAGCCGGGGCGGTCGCGGTGCCGCTCAACACGCTGCTCACCACCGACCAGTGGCGCTACCAGATCGAAGACAGCCGAGCCGCGATCGTCGTGGTGTCCGCCGAGTTGGCCGATCGAGCCGGGCCAATGCTCGACCAACTCAAGGCAACCCGTCCTCTCGTGGTCCTCCTCTCGAGCGACCTCGCCGGCCTCGAGGCCACCGCGCCCGCCGACGACCCGCCCGCGCCAACCCACGCGGACGAGACGGCATTCTGGCTCTATACCTCGGGGTCAACCGGGCAGCCCAAAGCGGCCCGTCACCTCCACTCGAGCCCCGCCGCCACCGCCCGGCTCTACGGCCAGGGCATCCTCGGTCTCACCGCGGATGACGTCATCTTCTCGGCGGCCAAGCTGTTCTTTGCCTATGGACTCGGCAACGGGATGTCGTTTCCCCTGTCGGTCGGCGCCACTACCATCTTACTGCCCGACCGCCCCACCCCCGAGGCGGTGCTCGGCATCATGCGGACCCACCAGCCCACCGTGTTCTGCGGGGTCCCGACCCTCTACGCCGCGATGTTAGGCGCGGGCACCCTGCCCCGCGGACTCGGCTCCAGCCGGCTCCGGGCCTGCATCTCCGCCGGCGAAGCGTTGCCCGCCGAGATCGGAACCCGGTGGCGGACCGCCGTGGGCATCGACATTCTCGACGGGATCGGCTCCACCGAAATGCTCCACATCTTCGTGTCGAACCGGCCCGGCGAGATTCGCTACGGCTCGAGCGGCAAACCGGTGCCCGGCTACCGGGCGCGGATCGTCACCGACCAGGGCGACCCCACCCCTCCGGGCGAGATCGGCGAATTGATGGTGAGCGGCCCGACCGCGGCCGAGAGTTACTGGAACCAGCGCCACCGGAGCCGGAAGACGTTTGTCGGAGAATGGACGATGACCGGCGACAAATACCGGCTCGACGCGGACGGCTACTACCACTACTGCGGCCGGGCCGACGACATGTTCAAGGTCGGCGGGATCTGGGTCTCGCCGTTCGAGGTGGAGTCGGCGCTGATTTCCCACCCGGCGGTGCTCGAAGCGGCGGTGGTGGGTCAACCCGACTCGGACCAACTCACCAAACCCAAGGCGTTTGTGGTGCTGAAGCCCGGGTTCGGTCTCGACGAGGCGTTGGCCGATGAGCTCCGGTCGCACGTCAAGGCGGTCGCGGGGCCGTGGAAGTATCCCCGGTGGATCGAGGGGGTGACGGAGCTTCCGAAAACAGCGACCGGCAAGATTCAGCGGTTCAAGCTCCGATCCTAACGCTAGGTCGGGGGACGGCGACCCCGTTGCGGCCGACCGGCCGTCTGCTAAGTTCGAGCGTGCCATCTTCGACCCGCTTGGAGTAATTTGGGTCAGTCGGCGCGCGACACGATACCGATGCCTCCGCTCATCCACATCACCCTGGCGGTTCCGAACATGTTTGTCCTCCCTCGACTACCGGCACGGCTCCTCCGGGCCCTCCCGCTCACGCTGCTGCTTGGAACCGCGTGTGATCGGAACCCCGCGGCCCCCGGAGTCCTCGCGACCATCACGGTGAGCAGTAACCTCGACCCGCTCGTCGCGGGGACGAGACGACAGTTCACGGCCGTCGGCGCGGACGCCAACGGAACCCCCGTGGGTATCAATCCGACCTGGTCGGTGGCCGCGGGCGGCGGAACGGTCAGCGCTGCCGGTGTGTTCACAGCCGGGGCGGTTCCGGGAACCTTCAGCAATACGGTCAAGGCCACCGTCGGCAGCATTTCGGACCAGGCTTCGGTCACCGTGGTCGCCGGCCCGGTGGCCACCGTCGCCGTGACACCGACGACCGCGACCCTGGCTGTCGGGGCCACTCAACAGTTCGTGGCGGTCGTCAAGGATGGGTTCGGCAACGTGCTCACGACGACGCCGAACTGGTCCGTGGCGGCGGGCGGCGGCAGCATTAGCAGTTCGGGGCTCTTTACGGCGGGCCCCGCGGCCGGCACCTACCCCAATACCATCGTCGCGAGTGTCGGCACCATCACGGCCTCGGCTACGGTCACCGTGACCGCCGGAACCCTCGCCGACATTACGATCACGCCGAGTACCACCACGCTCGGCACCGGCGCCACCCAGCAGTTCACGGCGGTGGGTCGTGACGCCACCGGCAACGTCGTCGCCATCACGCCGACCTGGTCAGTGGTCGCGAGCGGCGGCACCATTACGAGCACCGGGCTGTTCACCGCGGGCCCGGTGGCGGGCTCGTTCCCGAACACGGTCGCGGCCACGGTGGGCGCGGTCTCGAGCCGAGCCTCGGTCACCGTCACGGCCGGTGGGGTCGCGAGTATCACCCTGACACCAACGACCCAAACCCTCACCGTCGGAGCGAGCCAGCAGTTCACGGCGGTCGTGAAGGATGCCGTCGGGAACGTCCTTTCCGTGCTGCCGACGTGGTCGGTCGCGGCCGGCGGCGGCACCATCACCAGCACCGGTTTGTTTACCGCCGGCAGCGCCGCGGGGACCTTCGTCAATACCGTCCGGGCCACGATCGGGGCCGTCACGGCCTCGGCCTCGGTCACCGTGACCGCCGGAGGGCTCGTCACGATCACGATTACGCCGAACGCCGCCAGTCTCGCGGTCGGCGGGACCCAACTCTTCACGGCGGCCGGCAAGGATGCCGGCGGCAACCCGGTGACGATCACCCCGACCTGGTCGGTGGTCGCGAGCGGTGGCACCATCAGTGCCGCCGGGCTCTTTACGGCCGGAACCGCGGCCGGGAGTTTCCCGAACACGGTCCGCGTCTGCAGCACGGCGGCCTGCGCCCCGGGCAGCGTCTCGGCGTTCGCGACCGTGACGGTCACTCCGGGAGCGCTCGCGACCCTCACGGTCACCCCGGACCCCGTGACGATCGGCACCAACGCGACCCAGCAATTCACCGCGGTCGGCCGCGACGCGGGGGGGAATATCCTCGCGACGCTGGCGGCGCCGGTGTGGTCGGTCCTGACCGGGTTCGCGGCCGGGACGATCCAGAGCTCCGGCCTCTATACCGCGCCGGCCGCGCCAGGGGCCGGTTTCGACTCGGTCCGGGTTGCCGTCGGGGCCATTTCCGGGTTCGCGCGGGTCAACATCAGCGCGTCGGGCGCGCTCAATTCGATCGTCGTCACCCCGAATCCGGCCAGCATCGTGGCCGGCGGGACCGGTCAGTTTACCGCCACCGGGTTTGACGCCACCGGCCTGATCGTGCCGGTCCCCGCGCTCGCCTGGTCCGTGGTCCCCGCGGTTGGCGGCGGCACCATCAACGGCGCGTCGGGCCTCTTCACGGCAGGCAACGTGACGGGCACGTTCCTCAACGCCATCAAGGCCACCAGTGGAACCGTGGTCGGATTCGCGACGGTCACCGTCACCGCGCCGCCGGCCGGCCCGTCACTCGGGGCCGCCGCGTCCTATGGGCTCTTGGCCGGCTCGACGTTAGGCTGCGGCACCGGTGGCACCGTCAACGGCGACGCCGGGGTCTGGCCCGGCACCGCCGTCACCGGCTTCCCGCCGTGTACGGTGACGGGCACCGTCCACGCCGGCAATGCTTTCGCGCAGGCCGCTCAGGGTGACCTGGCGACGGCGTTCCAGGCCCTGGCCGCTCTCCCCTGCACCACCCCGGTCACGGCCGACCTCGGCGGCACGACGCTGACCCAAGGCGTCTACTGCTCGGCGGCGGGGGTTGGGGTCACCGGCACCGTCACGCTCTCCGGCACGGCCACCTCGGTGTTCGTGATTCGGGCCGCGACCACCCTCACCGGCGCCGGCACGGTGGTGCTGACCGGCGGCGTGTTGGCGAAGAACGTGTACTGGTGGGTGGGAAGTTCCGCCACGCTGGCCACCGGGAGCGTGTGGCAGGGCAACGTCCTGGCGCTCACGTCGGTGACGCTCGCCAACACGGCCACCCTGACCGGCCGAGCCTTGGCCCGGAACGGCGCCGTCTCGTTAGGCAACAACAACCCGATCACCCTGCCGTAGGACACGGTCATGAGACGACATATCGGAAGAGGCGACATGGGAAACCGTTTGGTATTCGCGGCGTGGGCTTTCGCCCTCGGGGGTCCGGCGTCGGTGGCGGCTCAGCAGCCCGCCGCCTCGCATCGCGAGGGCCGGTGGGAGCTGAGCGGCGGGGCCGGCCTGACGGTCGTCGACGCCTCGCTCCGGGGATTTCTCGGAAGCGGCGCCCCGGAATACCGGTTCGCCAACTCGACCACGCCCGGCGCGAACGTCGGTACGGTCGTCCTCCGGCTGGGCTACAACTTCTCACGCCATATCGGGGTGAGTGTCGCGGGCGCGACCGGATCCGGTGCCGGGGTATCGTACCTAACGCCCAGCGCGGCGGTCACCTTCACCGGCAACCTGAACGCCAAGACCAGCCCGTTTGCGCTCATCGGCACTGACTTTACCCGGATCAGCGGGAACAACAGCCGGGTGACTCACTCGGTGTGGGGGCTGCAGACGGGGTTGGGGGTCCGGCATATGGTCGGCGACGATCTGGCCCTTCGGCTCGAGGGCATGCTGCAGATTGAAGGCTACGACGAAGTCCCGATGACGAAGAAGACGGTGGTCAACCCGGTGGTGACCTTCGGCGTATCGTACTTCGTCGGAGGCGGGAAGAAGGTCAAGTAGATTCGGCGGCCGATCGCCGAGTTAGTCGAGGCCGTGGGAAACGTTCGAGGTCGTCCACGGTGTAGCGGGGCACCGACATTGGGATGGCCATAAGGTCGGCTCGGCGAGGGGGATTTGGCAAATCGGCGTCCCCCAAAGTGTCGCTGAGTGGCCGGGCGGTGATAACCAATTCTACCCGACGCCAATCGAAATCACGCCGAGCGGCGAACGCGCGCTCTCACGGGCCCAGGGGGTCGCGCCGACCTTAGCTGGTGGGAAGGCGGTCGCGATATTTCTGGCCGACCGGGAGCTCCGTCCCGTTCTTCAGGATGACCGCGAAATCGCCAAGCCCCAAGTTGCGCACTTCCCGGATCTGATCGAACCGAACAATCGACGACCGATGGATCCGGACGAACCGCTTCGGATCGAGCCGCTGCTCGAGCGAGGTAAGGGTCTCCCGAATCAGATGCTGTTGGGGCCCGACGTGGAGGCAGGCGTAGTTGTCACGGGCCTCGATCCAATCGATGGCCGCCGTCTCGATGAAGACCGTACTCCGCCCCACCGTGGCGGCCAGCCGCTCGACGAACCCGGCCGGCTGCCGGCCCTCGAACGCCGAGCGGGCCCGGGCCACGGCCCGCGCCAGCCGGATGTCGTTGTAGGGCTTCAAGAGGTAGTCACCCGCGGCCGAGTCGAAGGCTCGCACCGCGTGGTCGGCGTGCGCGGTGACGAACACCACGAACGAGGCCGGCGACACGTTCATGGCCTCGACGACGTGAAACCCGTCGGCGCCGGGCATCTGCACGTCGAGGAACACCACGTCGGGCCTCGTCGCGCGAATGGTTCGAAGCGCCTCCTCGGCCGTCTCGCACTCGCCGACGATCGACACGTCCGGGTGTTGGCCCAACATGGTCCGGAGCCGCGCCCGGGCCGGAGGCTCGTCGTCAACGATGATCGCGCGCATGGCCGGTCCGAGGGCGGAAGGGGATGTCGATGACGGCCCGGACTCCCTCGCGGGCGCCGGGCTCGAGCTCGAAGCGGTGGTCTCCAGGGAAGAGAGTGGCGAGGCGGGCCCGGGTGTTCCCGACCCCGATCCGCTCGCGGGCCCGGGCATCGGGGGCGAGCCCAACCCCGTCGTCCTCGACGGCGAGGATCAGGCGATCACCGGTGCGCCGTCCGGTAATCGCAATCGTCACCGGTCCCGGCTTGGGGCCAACTCCGTGCGCCAGCGCATTCTCGACCAAGGGCTGCAGCAACAAACTCGGCACCAGGGCCAGGCCGAGATCGGCGGGCAGGTCCATCCGCACCGTCAGCCGGGGACCGAACCGCATCTGCTGCAGCGCCACGTAATGCTCCAGCCGCTCGATCTCGTCGGTCAGTGTGGATTCCCCGCCGGCCTGGCCGGCGCCCTCCAAGGTCAGCCTGAGCAGGTCACTCAACCGGACCAGCATCGCCTCGGCCACGTTGGGATCGGAGTGAATCATCCCGGCGATGGCGTTCAGGGTGTTGAAAATGAAATGGGGGCGGAGCTCGGCCGCCAGGAGCGAAAGTTCGGTCTCCGCTTGGTGGCGTCGTCGCCACCGGGCCAGATGGATCCGTTGCAGCGCCAAGTGGGGCAAGAACAGCATCACCGGAAACTGACCCGCGGCAATCCGCGTCAGCTCGCCGAGCGCGCCGGGCGCCACCAGACTCTCCGGGGGGTGGAGGGTCGCCGCCTGGGCCAGGTGCCCAAGCAGGGTGACGCCGCAGGCGTGAACCAAGCCGATCAACACCGCGAGCCCGAAGGTGAGCGAGAGGTTCCGCACCCAGACACCGCTGATCAACGGGAGTCGGTCCAGGCCCGCGAACGCGGCCGGCAGCACGGCCACCCAGCAGAGAAACCGAATCGCCTGCCCGGTCACCGGCCCCTCCGACCCCATCGGAAGTGAGCCAGCCGCCGGCTCGAACAGGTTGATCACGCCGATGAAGGCGACCACGACCGCCCACTCGACCCGGGACGCCGATCGGAGGACCGGTGGGGGGCCTCCGCTCATCTGCCGATCCGGCGGGAACGATCGGCATTGGCTAGGGCGCTGAGGTCCCGGCTCATCCAAGGGTCGAGCACGTCGCGAGTCGCCAAGCCATTCTTGAATACTAGCGCCTGGATCGTGGGCCGAAACCCTCGGGTGAGCCCGGTGACGCGAACCGGGTATTTGGCGGGGCAAACCGGGAGTATCTTGGGACATGACTTTCCTGCTTTCCGGTTTCGTGCTGGCCGCCCTCGCGGCCCAACCGGCGCCGGTCCTGCCTCGCCCGGTGGCGCAAGCCACCCGAGTCGCGAAAGGACCCGTGATTGATGGCCGCCTCGACGATTCGGTCTGGCTCGCGGCCCGGCCGATCGGCGGGTTCGTGCAGCACGAGCCGTTCGACGGCCGCGAAGCTACCGAACAAACCGAGGTGCGGATCCTGTTCGACCGCGGCGCACTCTACATCGGCGCTCGCCTGTTCGACCGGGACCCCGCCGGCATCATCCGGGGCGAGACCCGGCGCGACTTGGCGTTGAAGGAGCAGGACACGTTCATGATCCTGCTCGACACCTTCCGTGACCGCCAGAACGGATTCCTGTTTGCCACCACCCCCGCCGGCGTCGAACACGACGGGCAGATCAACAAGGAAGGCGAAGGCGGCTTCGGCGGCCCGGTCGGCAATGCCCCGAGCGTCACTGGCGCCAACGAGAACGTGAATTGGGACGGCACCTGGGAAGTGCACACCACGATCGACGAGCAGGGCTGGTCGGCCGAGTTCCGGATTCCGTTCGAAACCCTCCGCTACGGGAGCGGCAAGCCGCAGGTGTGGGGGCTCAACCTGGCCCGCTTCATCCGCCGGAAGAACGAAGAGGATTTCTGGTCGCCGGTGCCTCGGCAGCACACGCTCTTCCGGGTGTCGATGGCCGGATCGCTCGAAGGGCTGGAGCCGCCGTCGACCCGGACCCTGCTGCTCACGCCCTCGGTGGTCGGATCGCTCCAGAAGGACTACCGGGCCAACACGGCCACCGATGCCGCCCTCGAGTTCGGGGCCGACGCCAAGATCGGCCTCACGCCGAGCCTAACGCTCGACCTGACCTATAATACCGACTTCGCCCAGGTCGAGGCCGACGACCAGCAAGTCAACCTGACCCGGTTCAATCTGTTCTTTCCGGAAAAGCGGCCGTTCTTCCTCGAGAACGCCGGCGTGTTTGCGTTCGGCACGCCGCAATCGGCCGACATCTTCTTCAGCCGCCGGATCGGGCTCGACCGGAATAACCAACAGGTCCCGATCGACGGCGGCGGGCGGCTCTCGGGCAAGATCGGCCGGCTCTCCCTCGGCCTCCTCGATGTCCAAGCCGGCAACAACTACGCCGTGGGCCGGGTCATCTACGATCTGCCGCATCGCTCCCGGATCGGCGCCATTGCCGTCAGCCGGATCAATCCCGATAGCACGGGCGACCACAACCTCACGGTCGGGGTCGATGGCAAACTCGGCATCGGCGAAGCGATTTCCCTGGATGGGTACGCGGCGCATTCCGAAACCCCGGGCTCGACCGCCCGTTCCAACGTCGTCAATCTGAGCGGCACCTATACCACCAGAACCTGGGAGCTCGGCGGCGCCTTCCGCCGAGTCGACGAGGGATTCCGGCCCGACGTCGGATATCTCGAACGGCCCGCGTTCCAATTCGTGAGCCTCCGGGTGCTCCGGCATTTGCGGACCCCGAACCTCGCCTGGTTCCGGGAGGCGCGGCCCCATGTCACCTTTCGCCAGTACGACGACCTCGACGGCAAGCCCCAGAGCCGGCTCCTCCACATCGACACCCATTTCGTATTTGCCAACGGTGCGTTTTTCGAATTGCCGGGCGTCAACTTCACCCGCGAAGCGCTCCGCGCCCCCTTCGAGATCGCGCCGGGGGTGATCATCCCACCGGGCACCTACGATCACTTCGAGTGGGCGCCGATCTTCAACACCAACTTGAGCTCGCCGTACTCGATTTCCGGCGGCGTCACTCTGGGCGGGTTCTACTCCGGCCACAAGAAGGGCGTCACCCTGACGCTCAACGCCCGGCCCACCGACCGGATCAACTCGAGTCTCCGGTGGTCCTACGACGACGTGGACTTGGCCGAGGGAAGTTTCCACCGGACCTTGGTGGGATTCCGGTTCGGGTACGCCTTCTCGCCCCGGGTGTTCGTCCAGGGACTCACCCAGTACAGCAACCAGTCGGAGAGCTTGGCGGCCAACATCCGGTTCGGGTGGCTCGGCCCCGCCGGTACCGGCCTGTTCATTGTGTTCAACGAAGGCCGCGCCACCGGTGACGAACCGGGCCTCGTCAACCGAGTCGTGGTCGTCAAGTTCACCAAACAACTCGATTTGGCCCGCTAGCGCGGAACGCCGTATCTTCCGTCACTCCCCTCTGATCAGGCCACCATGCTCGTCAGTGTCGTCTTAGCGATTGCCGCCCTCCAGACCCCTACGATCGCCTCACTCCGGATCACGCCGAGCCAGCCGGTCGTCGCCGCCCACGACACCCTCCGGGTCCGGGCCGAAGCGCTCGATGCGTCCGGTGCCGTCATCGGCTCCGCCCGGATTCGGTTCGTGACCGCCGGCTTCGCCAACGCGGGCGAAATCGACTCCACGGGCCTGATCAGCACCGCCTCGCCGGGCATCTTGCCGATCTCCATCCTTGCCACCGTGCCCGGTGGTGCCCGCCCGTTCACCCGGCGGATCGAGGTCACCATCGTCGCCGGACCCGCGGCCACGATCCGGATTACGCCGATGCCGGCCCGAGTCGTCACCGGACAGCGGATCCAATTGGCCGCGTTTCCCAAAACCGCCTTTGGTGACTCGACTTCCGGAACTACGACGTGGAGTTCCTCGACGCCCGGAGTGGTCCGCGTTGCCGACGGGCTCCTGACGGCGGTGGCGACCGGCACCGCCGAGATCTCGGCGGCCGTGGGCCGCGCCCGGACCAGTTTTCGGGTGGTCGTGCTCCCGGTGCCGGCTTCGCTGGCGATCACGCCGGAGAAGCCCACCGTCCGCCAGGGCGATGTGGTGCCGTTTCAGATTGTCGCGAAGGATCGCAGTGGCCGGGCCATTGAAGGCCTGAACCCAACTTGGTCGTTTGCGCCGGGCCACGGACAGATCGAGGCCGACGGCAAGTTCGTCGCGTATGAGACCGGCCAATACCTGATCACGGGAAATCTCGGCAACTTGAGCACCGTCGCCACGGTGGTCGTCACCCCGCGCGACGTGCGCCGGAAAGCGACCGTGGTCGGTCAACTGGTTCGCTCCAAACTCGAAACCTCCGAGGTCTGGCTTCATCCGAACGGCAAGGTGGCCTATCTCGGCACCACCCGCGGCGGCGACCGGCTCTACACGGTCGACATCAGCGACCCGGCCAAGCCGACCATCGTCGACTCGATCCAGGACGACATGCGGACCCTGAACGACGTGATGACGACCGCCGACGGCAAGGTGCTGGTGTTCACCCGCGAAGGGGCGTCGAGCCGGAAGAACGGCATCGTCATCGCCACCTTGGACGACCCGCTCCACCCGAAGAAAGTGGCCGACTTCACTGACGGGGTGACCGCCGGGGTCCACTCGGCGTTCGTCTACACCGATCCCAAATACGGGAGCCATGTCTTCCTCACCAACGACGGCACCGGCGCCATCGACGTCGTCGACATCAACGATCCGGCCCACCCGAAACGCGCCGCCACCTGGCGGACCGACACCCCGGTCGAAGCCGGCCGCTACATTCACGACATCGATGTCCAAGACGGTTTGCTCTACGGGAGCTATTGGAACGACGGGCTGATCATCCTCGATGTCGGCAACGGGATCAAGGGCGGCACGCCGACCAATCCCCAATTCGTCTCGCAATTCAAGTACGATCTGCCGTCGCTCTATCGCGACGCCGAGATTACCGGCGGGACCGGGTACATCCGCGGCACCCACACGGCGTGGCGGCACAAGAATTACGTCTTCATCGCCGACGAGGTCTTCGGCTTCGAGGAACTCCAGAGCAAGACCGGCCGGGCGTACGGACGCCTCCAGGTCATCGACGTGAGCGACATTACCAAGCCGAAATCGGTGGCCTGGTATGAACCCGAATACGGCGGCGTCCATAACGTGTGGGTCGCGGGCGATACCCTCTACATGGGCGCCTACAACGCGGGGTTCCGGGCGTTCGACATCTCGGGCGAGCTTCGCGGCGACCTCCGGGCCCAGCGCCGGGAAATCGCCCATGCCCAGGTGTCGTCTCCCGACGGCTTCATCCCGAACTTCACGATGACCTGGGGTGTCGTGGTCAAGAACGGTCTGGCCTATGTGAACGATATCAACGGCGGCTTGTTCATCGTCCGGATCGAGCCGAAGAAGACCGACCTGGTACCCTAGCCGAATGGACGAGCTGTGAGCTTCCGATTCAAGAACTCCGCGATCGTCCTCACGGCCGCCATCGGGTTGGGAACGGCCTGCGCTCGCACGCGTGAGGTCGACGACAAGACGCTCGCCGCCGCCGAGCGCGACTCGGCCAACTGGCTCACCCACGGCCGGACCTGGTCCGAGCAGCGGATGAGTCCGCTGCACCAGATCGACGATACTTCGGTCGCCAGGCTCGGCCTCGCCTGGTGGGCCGACCTCGGCACCCTCCATGGCCTCGAGGCTACGTCCCTCGCGAACGACGGCGTCCTCTATACCACCAGCGCCTGGAGCGTGGTTTACGCCATTGACGCCCGCACCGGCAAGATCCTCTGGCGGTTCGATCCCGAGGTGCCGAAGGATCACGGCAAGTTCGCCTGCTGCGACGTGGTGAATCGCGGGGTGGCGCTCTATCGGGGCCGGGTGTTCGTGGCCACGATCGACGGCCGGCTGATCGCGATCGACCACGTCACCGGCAAACCGGTTTGGACCACCCAGACGACGCCGAAGGACGGCCCCTACGCCATCACCGGCGCCCCGCGGATCGCGGACGGCAAGGTCGTGATCGGGAACGCCGGCTCCGAGTACGCGGTCCGTGGCTTCGTGTCGGCCTACGACGCCATGACCGGTGCGCTCGCATGGCGGAGCTACATGGTGCCCGGGGATCCCTCGAAGGGCTTCGAATCGAAGGCCCTCGAACGATCGGCCAAGACCTGGTCAGGGCAATGGTGGAAAGGCGGGGGCGGCGGTAGCCCCTGGGATCCGATTGTCTACGACCCCGGGCTCGGCCTGATCTACGTCGGCACCGGCAACGCCTCGCCCTGGTATCCGGAACTGCGGGGTCCGGTCCCCGGAGACAATCTCTATGCGGCGTCGATCGTGGCGCTCAAGGCGGCAACCGGCGAGATCGTTTGGCACTACCAGACCACCCCCGGCGACAGCTGGGACTACGACGCCACCCAGCCGATCGTCCTTGCCGACCTGGCCTTCGCGGGGAAGTCGAGGCGCGTGCTGATGCAGGCCAGCAAGAACGGGTTCTTCTATGTGATCGATCGGGAAACCGGGGAGCTCATTTCCGCGACCCCGTTCGCGAAGATGACCTGGGCCACCGGGATCGACTCCGCCGGCCGGCCGATCATCAACCCGGCTGCGCGTCCGAGCCGCGAAGGGGCGCTGGTGATGCCATCGGATCTTGGGGCCCATAACTGGCACCCGATTTCGTTCAGCCGCACCACGGGTTTCGTCTATTTCGGCGTCACCGATCAGGCACCCGCGGTCCACGTCGTCGATCCGCAATTCGTACTCAAGGCCAGCGATCAAACCGTCGGGTATGATGCCCGCTACCAAGGACCTCTCACCGCGGAGCTGGCGGCCGCCAAGCCCGTCGGCCGGCTGGTGGCATGGGATCCGGTCAATGGCCGAGAGGCCTGGAGGGCCGAGTTGCCGGTGTCGCGAAGCGGCGGCACCCTGGTGACCGCGGGCAACCTGGTGTTTCAAGGCCGCGCTGACGGCAAGTTGGTGGCGTATCGGGCCGATGACGGGAAACCGGTGTGGGAGTACGACGCGGGGGTCGGGATCGCCGCCGCGCCGATGACCTATGCGGTGGATCAGGTCCAGTACGTCGCCGTCGTGGTGGCGCCGCCGCTGTTGTACATCGATCCGGGCATCAAGACCGGACCCGGTCGACTCCTGGTGTTCGCCCTCGGCCGGAACGCGCCCTTACCGTCCGTCGTGAAGCCCGAAACGCCGATCCCGCCGCCTGCGGTCACGATCGCGACGACTCCCAAGGAATTGGCGGAGGGCGCCGCCCTGTTTTCGCTTCACTGCGACCGCTGCCACAGCCCCGATCTCAATCTCGTGAAGAGTGGCGCGGTGCCAGACCTCCGGCGAGCCACGGCTGCCACTCACGCGGCCTTCGAATCCATCGTCCGGGGCGGAGCGCGACGGGCGCTCGGGATGCCGACCTTCGTCGAAGACCTCACCGCTGAGCAGGCTCGCTGGATTCAGGCCTACGTCCTCGATCAAGTGCGCCGCGTCACGGCGGGGCCGCCTCGGACCGGGCACCACTAGGGATCCCGATTCGCAATGACACCGCGCTTTCTATTGGCGCTCGCGATCGCGGGTTCGGTCGCTCCCGCTCTCCGGGCAGAGGACACGCTCCGCGTGGTGGCCGGGCGTGTCCGGGACGACCGGGGCCGCAAACTGTCCGGCGCTGAGGTTCTTGACGCCGGGCGCCGGATCCTCGGCACCACCGATCTGGATGGCTGGTTTTCCGTCCGGCTCCCCGAAGATGCCCCGACGATCAGCTTCCGGCGGATCGGGTTCAAGCCGGCCGGGTTCACTTTCCCCAAGGGATGGGGCCTGACCGACACGGTGACCGTGTTCCTGACCGAGGCCGCTCAATCCCTTCCCGACCTTGAAGTCGAGGCGAAGGCGTGGAAGCCGGTGCGCTACGCGGGCACCACCAAGTACGACGACTTCTTCCGACGCCAACGGCTCGGCCTCGGGACGTACCTGAGTCGCGAGCAACTCGATCGCACGCCGGCCATCCAAACGCTGGAGTACCTTCAGGGCATTCCGGGCATCCGGGTCGACGTTGGCCCACCCGGCCTCGCCTGGGGCAACAATCTGAGAATTATCCGCTGCAGTGGCCCGGGAGCCAGGGTCATGGTGTGGATTGACGGCGTGAGACAACGTGGCCCAGCATCGCCGGCTGAAGTCATCGACCAGCTCAACCGGATCTCACCAGGAGATATCGAGATGATCGAAGTCTACCGAGGCGCCGCCACGTTGCCGGCGGAGTTCCACGACGACGGTTGCGCCGCCATCGCCGTGTGGACCCGGTGGAACGCGCCGCTCGAAACCCGCGACAGCACTCGTTAGGCTCCAAGGCACTCGGGCCCGGCTCATCGCCGGGTCCAGAACACCAGAAGGCCGCAGAGCTGATCCACCCGCCCGGCGGAGAACTCCGCCGGCATCGTCGACGCCCCGAGGTAGACTTCGATCCCGGCGATTTCGGTCGGATCCAGGACATCCAACGACGTTCCCCAGGGCTGAATCTGGCCGTCGATGGCGGTCCGGAGTACACACGGCACGACGTAGAACTGACCGTCCTTGGTCACCAGCTTGCTCCCGCGGCTTGAGACGGCCAGCGGCGTCCCGGCGCTATCCCGAACCTGCACGCCGGCCGGGAGCATCCGGAGCAGGCTGCTGACCCGCTGCGCGCCCGAGGCAACGACATCATCAAGCGTGAAGAACCGGCCAACGCCGCGCTGCCGACGGCGCTCAAACTCCGCGAGTCCGCCCAAGGCCTGGGTGCCGGAAACGGTGATCGAGTCGAGTTGCTGAATCACGGGATCGAGCGGAAAGCTGGCGGGGGTGAGCCGGCCGGCCGCGAGGCTGACCCGAAAGCCGGCTCGTTGAAATCCGATGGCTTGAACGACGATGTCCCACTGCCCCGCCTCGGATCCCGGCCAAACAAACCAACCCTCGTCGTTCGTCTGCGCCACCCGGCCGGTCTGGGTGATCCGGACCGTGGCGGCGGACAGCGGTGTGCCGGCAGCGGAGGTGACTCGCCCTCGAACGTTTGGCTCCCCGGCGGGAATCAGTAGCGCGGCCCGGCCGCCGGTCCGCCGGTATCCGATCAAGGTGTCGACCGGCATCGGCTGACGGGGCGAGTTGTCGGTCAGGGCGGGGAGCCCCTTGAGCAGCCGCCGGATCCTCGGCGCCACGATGGTCCAGTCGGAGACGATCCAGCGTCCGTCCCCCAGGTTCGAGTATCCAACCTGCCCGGATGCGCTCGGCATTCCAGCTGGGAGCGGAACCCCAACGTACCTGAAGTTGATTCCCCTAAGGGCTCCCGTGGCACGTTCCAGGGAGAGCGTTCCGGCGATGTCCGGCCGGTTCTGGCTGGGCACTGGAGTGAAGGTGAGGCCCACGGTGCCGCTCGAGTACCTCGAGGTGTCCACGCCAAAGCAGTGACCGGCGAGGAACTCATCGCCAAGCAGGAGATCGGCGTCAGGACCGTTGTACCACACGCCATCCGGCCGCTCGACGACATAGCCCTCGCGGCGGAGCGTGTCCGGAGCGAGGCTCGCAAAGGGGCGTGGGGTCCGCCCTCTGGTCACCTGGCTGTCCACTCGGATCAGCACGCTTTGCCGATCCAGGTCGGCGGCGTACTGCGTCACCGTCAGCAGTGGCGGTGCGCTGGTCCGGGCCAGTTCGACCGACTCCAAGGTCTTGCGGGCCGCCTCCCAGAGCCGAGACGCGAACTGGGCCTCTCTGGCCGATGCCCGACACAGGGCTGGGAGCGTCCCTCGCACGTCGACCGATGGGAGGGCGAATGGTTCCGGCACGAGACCGACCTCGAGGAGCTTCGTTCCAACACCGGGCACCTCGACGACGACCACAACGCCACGATGTCCGATTGCGTCGATTCGCGCGGAGTACGACCCGGGCGCGAGGCGAAAGAGCGCCACGCCACCATCGTCCGCCAGCCGCCGATCCGGGACGCCGCCCTGACCTTGGCGCACGGTGACGAGTGCGCCCGGGATCGGGCGGGCCTCCGGGCCCTGGGTCAGAACCGCCACCTTCAGGACTTGAGCACTGAGACCCTGGGCTGGAGCAAGCGCCAACCAGCCAACCATCGCCGCCCAGGGCCGCCAGCGCGTCAGGGGAATCGTCATGACAGTATCGAACGTAGTGGATCCCCGGAATACTTGCGGCCCCTTCGCACCGCGAGTTGCTTCCACCCATGTGCTCGGGACGATGGCTCGGGGTTTTGGCGGTCTTGCTTGGTGCCTCGGTTCCATGGGCCCCCGGTCTGGGCCAGGCGACGATTCAAGGCACGATTCGGGACTCCGTTACGCTGAGGCCCGTTCCCGGGATCACGGTTGCGCTCGATGGCCGCCTAGTGGCCACGACCGACGCCGAGGGCGGATACCGGCTCCAGATCGCCGGGCCCGGCGGCCATGTGATTGCTTTCTCCCATCCCCGATACTCGGCGCTGTTCAAGTCAATCGACTACACGATCGAGGCCGGCGACGACACGCTACCGACCGACCACAGCTTTCTCTGGCCAAACCTGCCGATCGTGGCCCGCCGGCTGTGCCCGCGGCACGCCGTCAACTCCGGGGTGATTGTCGGAAACGTCGAGCCCATGCTCAAGGACCGGCGCGATGAAATCCGAGTGACCGTCAAATGGGGTAGCCGTGACCCTGAGCGCGGGCACAACGCGGATGGCCGCCAAGCAGCCTTCGGAAGCATTACGGTCAGGGTGTCAGAGGAGGGAGGATTCTTGATCTGCAATGCCCCGGACGTTGGCGAGGTCCGGCTCTTCGCGAGCATCGGGCTGGCGGAAGGTCCGATCCACACGGTCTCCATGTACCCGAGGGTCGTCGCCGAGCTCGCCCTACGGCGTCCGGGCAGCCGGTAGCCAAGTTTGTGTAGAACCGGCGGCAATCGAGCCCGGTGGTGCCGTCCGCGACGCCGGGATAGCTTGGGAGCATGCTGAAACCGCTTAGCATTGCCCTGACGTTCGTCGCCTTGGGCGCCGCCCCCGACCGCGGCACCCTCGTCGTCACCAACATGAACGACAACACCGCGACCGTCATCGACATCGCCTCGCGCACCGTTCGCGCCACCCTGCCGACCGGCATCGGCCCGCACGAAGTCGCGGCCTCCCACAGTGGGCGGTGGGCGGCCGTCACCAACTACGGCGTCCGCGGGAAACCGGGCAACACCCTGACCGTAATTGATCTGGCCACGGCCACGGTGGCCCGGACCATCGACCTCGGCGAATACCAACGCCCCCACGGCGTCGCGTTTTATCCCGGCGATTCCCTGGTGATCGTGACCTCCGAGGCCAGCAAGGCCGTTCTCCTGATCGAGTTCGCCACCGGCCGGGTGGTCGGCACGATGCCGACCGAGCGACCCGTCTCCCACATGCTGACGCTCGCCACGAACGGCGAACAGCTCTATACCACCAACATCGCCGACGGCAGCGTCACGGCGATCAATCCCAAGACCCGGACCACCGGCGCGGTCACCCCAGTGGCCCGGTTTGTGGAAGGGATCGCGATCACCCCGGATGGCAAACAAGTTTGGGTCGGAAGCAACGGCGACAGTATCGTGGTGGTCCTCGACACCCAATCCGGCCGCGCGGTGGATACGCTCCGGGGTTTCGGAATGCCGTACCGGCTCGCGATCACCCCCGACGGCAAGACGGCCATCATCACCGACCCCGCCAAGGCCGAGGTTCGGATCGTCGATGTCCGAAGCCGGAAGGAGCGTTTCCGGATCAGCGTCCCAGCCGACAGTGTGCTTTCGACCGCGGAGTTCCCGGGGTCGGCCTCGCCGGAGGGTGTTACCGCCGGGGCCGGCGGCTTTGCCTACATCACGCTCCAGGGCCGGAACCAAGCCGCCGGCATCGATCTCTCCACCGGAAAGATTCTCTGGCGCCTGCCCGTCGGGGCCTGGCCCGACGGGATCGCCTACGCAAAGGCTCGGTAACCGATGAAATACTCCCCGATCGTCATGGGTCTCCTCGCGGGTGCCCTCCTGGCGCCCCATGCAGCCGCCCAAGAAGGGGTCGCGCCGTTTACGACCGATTTCCCGCCTGAGGAATTTGCCGCGAGACGCCTCGCTGTGGCTCGCGCCATTGGACCGGACGCGATCGCGGTCATCCAAGGCGCCCCGTCACCCCAGGGCTACGTCCGGTTCCGACAGAGCAATGAGGCCTACTACCTCTCCGGCGTCGAAGTCCCCCATCTGCTGCTGTTGATCGAGGGCGGCACCGGACGCACGACCCTCTACCTTCCCCACCGAAACGCCGGCCGCGATCGAGGCGAAGGCCGGATGCTCTCGGCCGAAGATGCCGAGGAAGTCATCAAGCTGACCGGGGTGCACGCGGTCTTCGGCCCGGAGCTTCTCGGCGAGCACCTCGGCCGGATGGTCAACCGCGCCGGGCGCACCCTCTATACGCCGCACGCGCCCGCCGAGGGCGCGGTGATGAGCCGGGATCTCGGCCTCCGGGTCAACGCCGACATCGCGTCCGATCCGTGGGACGGTCGGCCCTCGCGCGAAGGGCACTTCATTGGCCTGCTGAAGAGCCGATTCCCCCGCTTCGAGATTGCCGACCTGACCCCGACGCTCGACGGCCTCCGGCTGATCAAGACCCAGCGGGAAATCGCCTTGATCCGGCGCTCGAGCCTGCTCTCCGGGCTCGCACTCATGGAGGCGATGCGCTCAACCGAGCCCGGGGTCATCGAAGACGAGCTCGACGCGGTGGCGAAGTTCATCTACCACCGGAACGGGGCCCAAGAAGACAGCTACTACAGCCTGATCGGGAGCGGTCGGAACGCCTGGTACCCGCACTACCACGCCAACCAGCGCACCATGCCCGACGGCGACCTGGTCCTGATGGATTACGCCCCGAACGTCGGCTACTACAACAGCGACGTGACCCGGATGTGGCCGGTGAACGGCCGGTTTTCCCCGGGACAAAAAGAATTGTACGGCTTCTACCTGGCCTGCTATCAGGCCATCATCACCGCGATGAAGCCGAACGTTCCGATTCGGACCATCAAGGAAGCGGCGGCGGCCGCGATGGCCCGGACGTTGGGATCGTGGCGATTTTCGAAGCCGGAGTACCGCCGGGGAGCCGAAGCCTTCGTAGCCGAGTACCAGGCGTCGGCGGCGGCAGGCGGGATGCTCGGCCATTGGGTGGGCATGGCAACCCATGACGACGGCGGAGCCGCCGAGATGCTCCGCGCCGGCATGGTGTTCACCATCGAACCGGCGCTCCGGGTGCCCGAAGAGCAGATCTACATTCGGTTGGAGGACATGTTTCTGGTGACGGAAACCGGAATCGAAAACCTCTCGGCGTTCGTGCCGGTCGAGCCGGCCGCGATCGAGCAGCTGATGAAAGAGGCGGGCGTGCTCCAGCGCTACCCGCGGGCCGGTAGCGCCATTCCCTGACCGGGGATCGGTATCTGCAATAGTACGGCCCGGGCGGGAGGCTGTCGACGCGCCGAGACCAACCGCAAATCGACCAGCGCTGATCCGTGTTATTGTGGGACACCGTTGTTTCCCTAATACCTTGGAGAAGCGAATCATGCAGATCCACCTGCCGTCCGGCGCCGTGTTCATGCTGTTCCTCGCGGCCTGTGCCGGCCCCGAGTCGAGGACCGCCACGGAACCGTCGCGCGAGTTGGTCGATATCGACCAGCGGGTCGCCGCGGAAGCGGTCAACGCACACGTATACGGCTCGTTCGTCATCCCGGGGGCTGCCGGTCCGGTCACGATCCTCTCGGGGCCGGCCAACTTCCCCGGCAACCCGCCAGGGGGCCCCGGCACCTGCGTGGACGGGCGCTGGTACAACTCCAAGGGAAAGCCCACCGCGGGAACCCTCACCCATCCGCATCCCCATTGCGTCACCAATGGTAGTGCGACGACCGTAGTGCTGGAGCCAATTTCGGCTCAGTCCGATCGCGACCCCTTGAGCACGGAACCGCCAGCGTGCGCCGCCGGCCAGTTGATCTGTCACTATCTGAACTTCAGCCATCTCGAAGGCCTGCCGCTCAGCGTCGTGGCCGGGGAAACCGTGAAGCCATTGGCCCCGTACACGAAGGGCTCCGGTACTGTGGTGGCCTATGCGATTGATGCTTCGACCCTCAACGGCACCAACACCCGGGTGGGTACGATCACCTTCGACCTGGCCCAATACGACGCCCCAACCAACCTGTTCAACAGTTGCTCCGTGGGTGCAGACGAATTCGCTTGCTTCCCGCTCGTCATTACCGCCAGCTATGAGCCGCTCGCCGTCGGCGGCGTGGGTACCTCGCAGCAGATTTTCGGCTTCTTATGGTGGGCGGGCGCAGCGGCCCCTTACAACTACTGACCTCCCAAAAAAGAAACCTCCCGGCCAACCGGCCGGGCTGGCGATTTTCGAAGCCGGAAAACCGGCGGAGCGCCGACGCGTTTGTGGCCGAGTACCAGGCGTCGGCGGCGGCAGGCGGGATGCTCCGGGCCGGGATGGTGTTCACCATCGAGCCCGCGCTCCGGGTGCCCGAAGAGCAGATCTACATTCGGCTGGAGGACATGTTTCTGGTGACGGAAACCGGAATCGAGAACCTGTCCGGGTTCGTACCGGTCGACCCGGCGGCCATCGAACCGTTGATGAAGGAGCCGGGGGTGCTGCAGCGCTACCCCCGAGCGGGTAGCGCCATTCCCTGACCCGACAACTGTTACATCGACGGCGTGAACATGATGTGAGCCTTCGGAGTTCCCGGAAACATCAGCCACGGGTCATTGCCCTTGGGTTTTTCCGGGAGCCCGGTCGACGCCCCGGTCGCGTAGGGGATGTAGACGACGTACAACCGGTTCGCCCCGGTAATCGTGCCCGCCTTCGCGTCGAGCTTCCCGCCGAAGAGTTGATAGAGTGCCGCGGGGCCGCTCGGAAGTTTGAGCGTTCCCGCTTTGGCCTCCGCAAACCGCACGGTGTCCACTTGGTTGGAAGGGGTGCCGCCGGCCCGGAGTTCCCGGCCTCGGGCCATGAAGGGCTCCAAGGACTGGTGATAGCACGAGACATGGAACTCCTTTTCCTTCGGATACTGCGCCAAGCAGACCATTCCGCTCCCGGCCCGAAGCTCGACGAACTTCCCCGCCGCGTCGTAGCCGATGACCCGGGCACTCGCCCGCAGATTCTCCGGGAGTGGCAGGACGGCGGCCATGACCTGCTCTTCTTTGGGGGGAATCGGTGACTGGGCCGCGGCAGGCAATGCCCCGGCAACGATCGACGCAACCAGCAGGTGTGGCAATCTCATGCGTACTCTCCGAATCGGACCCGTTTGAGTGACCGCTTGCAAGCTACCAGACGCCGGCCCCAACGGCTACCAAGGCATCGATCGTCGGCGCATCCTTGCTATTTCGATGTTCGAGGCGCAAGTTCACACAAATTCCACTTTTTGCAAGCCCGCCCGCCGCTCCGACTCGTCGTCTTGGGAGGTACATCATGATTTTCAGAAGAGTGCTCTTTGCTGGCGCGCTATGCTGGTCCAGCCTGGCGTCGGCCGCCGTCGCGCAGGATGTCGCGGGCACCGTCATCGACGCCGGGACCCTCCGGCCCCTGATTCAGGTCCGGGTCACGGTGGAAGGCGGGAGCCAGACCGTGGTGACGGATAGCAGGGGACGGTTCAAATTGACCGGCCTCTCGGGCACCTCCGTCGTGGCCGGATTCCGCCTCATCGGCTACAAGCCGCTCACCCAGACGTTGACGGTGGGCAGCACGGAAGTCCGGATCACGATGACGCCGGCGCCGGTCCGGCTCGACGAACTCGTGGTGACCGGAACCGCCGATGCCGTCCAGAAGCGCACCATCGGCAATGCGGTGTCGTCAATCAGCGCGAGCGACGTGGTCCAACTGGCGCCGCCGCAGGACATCTCCAACCTGATCAACGGCAAGGCCCCCGGCGTCGTGGTCCTCCAAGGCAGCGGCTCGGTCGGCAGCGGGGCCCGGATCAAGGTTCGGGGCTCGTCCAGCGTGGCGTTGAACGACACCCCGCTCCTCTACATCGACGGAGTCCGGATCAACAACACCCAGGGCGCCGGGGTCGCGGTGCAGGGCTTCAGTTCGGGCATCGTGTCGCGGATCAACGACATCGACCCCGAAAGCATCGAGAGCATCGAAATCATCAAGGGACCGGCGGCCGCCACGCTTTACGGTACCGAGGCGTCCAATGGCGTGATCCAGATCATGACCAAGCGCGGGAAGGAAGGAAAACCCGTCTTTACCATGAGCACGGCCCAAGGGACCAATTGGTTCCAGAACGCCGCCGAGCGCATCGGGCCGCTCTACGGACTGGACGGCCAGAACAAACTGGTCTCGGTGAACTTGGTCGATTTGGAAAAGGCTCGCGGGACCCCGCTCTTCCGGAACGGCTCGACCCAGGGTTACCACGCCAGCTTGAGCGGCGGAACGGCCACGACCCAGTATCGGATCGGGACCTCCTACGAACGGGATCTCGGAATCGAACCGACCAATAACCTCTGGCGGTTCAACACCAATCTGAGCCTCACGGTCAAGCCGACGTCCACGCTCGACGTCGTCTCCACCTTCGGGCTGACCCAGAGCAAGCTCAATCAAAACTATGAGGGCGGCGGCGGCGTCATCGTGGAAGCGCTCTTCGGGGCGCCGTCGCTCGTCGGCACCCCGTTCCGGGGCTTCCTTGACTATCCCCCCGAAACCCTGTGGGACAACTTCCAAGCCTCCCAACGGGTCGGGCGACTGATCGGCAGTGTCCAGTTCAACCACCGGCCGTTCCCCTGGCTCAACCACCGGTTAACGGTGGGCCTCGACTTGGTCGGCGAGGACAACACCGAGTTGGCCCGGGTCCCGAACCAGGCGGCCCGGGAGTTCTTGAGCTCCCCAACCGATCTCGGCGGCGGGAAGTCAGTTTTCCGAAACGATCTCAGCACCACAACCTTCGATTATGTGGCCAACGCCAAGGCCTCCGTCAGCAAGTCGATCACCTCGACCACGTCGGCCGGGGTCCAGTACTTCCGGCGGCGGAGCTATCTCTTGAGCGCCTCCGGCTCCGGGTTCCCTGCCGCCGGGCTCGAGAACATCAACGCCGCGACCAATAGCTTCTTTGCCGGCGAAGACTTGATCACCAATGTGACGTTCGGCGCCTTCGTCCAGCAGCAGATCGGCTACAAGAACCGGTTCTTCCTGACCGGTGCAATCCGGGCCGACGACAACAGCGCCTTCGGCAAGAACTTCAACTACGTCACCTATCCGAAGGTGAGCGCCAGTTGGGTCTTGAACGAAGAGCCGTTCTTCAAGGTCCCCTTCGTCTCGAGCCTCCGACTGCGCGCCGCCTACGGCGAAACCGGCCAACAACCCGACGCGTTTGCCTCGCTTCGGACCTATACCCCCGCCACCGGCGGCAACGGCGGCGGCGCGGTGACTCCGGCGTCCCCGGGCAATCCCGACCTCGAGCCGGAACGTGGCAAGGAGCTGGAGCTGGGCTTCGACGCGGGTCTCTTCAGCGACAAGATCTCGGTCGACTTCACCTTCTACTCGCAAAAGACGGTCGGCGGGCTCTTCAACCGGGACATCTCGCCTTCAACCGGCTTCCCGGGTTCGTTGCTGGTCAATACGGCCAAGATCCAGAACCGCGGCGTCGAGCTGCAACTCCGGGGCTCGCCGATCAGCCGTCCGAATCTGGCGTGGGATTTTGCCTTCAACTTCTCCAAGAACTGGAACAAGGTGCTCGACCTCGGCGGGGTCGATTTCATCAACATCGTGCAGCTATTCGGCACCCCGCGGGTCGATCAACGGCATGCGGTCGGCTATCCGTTGGGCGGCAATTGGGTCCGGAAGGTGGTCAGCGCCCAACTCGATGCCAACAACCGGCCGATCCGAGGCTCGTCGCTCTGCGACGACGGCAAAGGGGGCACCACGCCCTGCTTCGACGCCGGCGGCAACCCGGTTGCGCCCCGCGTCTACGTCGGGCGGACGACCCCCGATCGCGAGGGGTCGTTCCAGACCAGCGTGACGTTGATGAAACGGGTCCAGTTCTTCACCATGGTCGACTTCAAGCTCGGGGCCTTCATCACCCAGAACAAGGCTCGGGCCCAGTGCCAGATCTTCAAGACCTGCCTCCGCAACTACGAACGAGCGGGGGTCGATCCCGTCGTCCTCGCGGATGATGCCTTCGGATCGACCTTCCGGTCCACCTTCATCGAAGACGCCAGCTTCGCCAAGCTCCGCGAGATTTCCGTCAGCTACACCGTGCCTGAGCGGCTGGCCCGTTCGTTCCGGGCTTCGACCGCCCGGATTACCCTGTCGGCCCGAAACCTCCACACCTGGACGGGCTACAGCGGCATCGACCCCGAAACGTTCTTCGTCGGCGAGCAGTATGTCCGGGTCGATCAGGCCCAGACCCCGCAGCTGGCCCAGTTCAAGACCACCATCAGTCTCACCTTTTAAGCGACAGGAGCGATAACGATATGAAAACTCACTTTCGATTCGAACGCCTCGCCCTGATCGGCTTGATCGGGCTCAGCGCCGGGACCGTGGGTTGCAGCCTGCTCGACGTTCAGACCCAAACCCAGATCACCGAGGAAGCCCTCCAGGATCCGGCCAATGCACAGTTGATCGTCAACGGCGCGGTGTCCGACTTCGAGTGCGCCCTCGGCGCCTATGTCGTCGGGATGGGGCTCTTGTCCGATGAGTTCGAAAGCGCCGGCGGGGCGGCCCTCTTCTTCGACTGGGATCGGCGGACCCAGGAAGCCAGCAGCGGTACCTATGCGGTTGGGAACTGCCTGGCCAGCCAAGTGTCGCTCGGAACCTACCGACCGATCTCGACCGCGCGGTATACGGCGGACAATGCCCTGGCCCTGCTGAACGGCTGGACCGACACGGAGGTGCCGGACCGAAAAGGGCTGATCGCCACCGCACTGGCGTACGGCGGATACAGCAGAATCTTGTTAGGCGAAGGCTTCTGCTCGGCGGCCATCGACCAGGGACCGGAGTTGACGCCGGCCCAGGTGTTCCAGCAGGCCGAGACCAAGTTCACCGAGGCGATTGCGGCCGCGACGGCGGCCGGGAAGCCCGAATTGGCCCGGATGGCCACGGTGGGCCGGGCCCGGGCGCGACTCAACCTCGGCAAGCTCGCGGAAGCGGGCCAGGATGCCGGGGGGATCCCGGTCGGCTTCGTCTGGAACGCCAACTACAACGCGGCGGCCTTCCGGAGCCAGAATCAGCTCACCAACATGCACTTCCGGACCAACGGGATGATCGTGTCGGCGCCGTTCCGCAATCTGTCTTTCGGCGGGGTGCCCGATCCGAGGCTCAAAGTGGCTGATGCCGGCCGTCCGTCCGCCGATCCGACCCGGCGGCTGTGGCTGACGTCAAAATATCCACTGCAAGATTCGCCAATCGCGCTCGCGACCGGCGTCGAGGCCCAGTTGATCTTGGCCGAAGCGGTGGGCGGCCAGACGGCCGTCGGCATCATCAATGCGCTGCACACCCGGGTCGGGCTTCCGGCCACGTTTGCCAGCACCGATCCGGCCGGGATCAAGAACCAGATTATCGACGAGCGGAGCCGCGAGTTCTTCGCGGATGGCCATCGGTCCTACGACATTCTCCGCTACAACCTGCCGCTCAATCCACCGGCCGGCACGGTGCACCCCCAGGGCGGGAACTACGGCAACCAACGTTGCCTGCCGCTTCCGGACATCGAACGGAACAACAATCCGAACCTGAGCACCACTCGATGAGGTAAGCCGCGCGGACCGGGGTGGCCTTACGGCCGCCCCGGCCGCTTTCGCGGCCGCGAACGCAACCGGCCGGCCCTGCTTGCGGATGTCCAAACAGGGGCCCATACTCTCGCATGCCACTTCATTTGCTTGCCCTGGTCGTGGTCGCCCAACAGCCGACCCACCCCACCCCCGACTCCTTGCCGAAGCCGGTCCCGGCCGAGTCGTCGGTGGTCACGCCCCATACGGTCACCATCGACGGCCAGGTGATCCGGTATTCCGCCCGGGCCGGCACCCTGCTCGTCCGGAACGACTCGGCCGCCGCCATCGGGAGCTTCTTCTACGTCGCCTACACCCGGGACGGCGCCGACCTCCGGAAGCGGCCCGTCACCTTCGTCTTCAACGGCGGCCCGGGCTCCTCGTCGGTCTGGCTCCACCTGGGATCCTTTGCTCCGGTCAAGGTCGAGACCAACGCCCCGACCTTTACGCCGCCGCCGCCCTACACCGTCAGCGACAACCCCCACTCGTTGATCGACCGCACCGACCTCGTCTTCATCGACGCCATGGGGACGGGTTTCAGCCGGATCGTCGGGAAGGGACAGCCCAAGGACTTCTTCGGGGTCGACCCCGACATCAAGGCCTTCGGCGACTTCATCGTCCGCTATATCACGGTCAACAACCGGTGGAACTCGCCGAAATACTTGCTCGGCGAATCCTACGGCACCACTCGCGCCGCGGGGTTGGCCAATGCGCTCCAGGGCCGCGGCGTCGCGATGAACGGCTTGGTGCTGGTGTCGTCGTGGCTCAACGCATTCGTCGATTTCGGGAGCCCGCCGAACAGCCTCGAGATCACCTACCAACTCTATCTCCCCACCATGGCGGCGAGCGCCTGGTACCACAACAAGCTCCCGGCGCCGCGGCCGGCCAGCCTTCCGGCGTTCCTCGAACAGGTCAAGGAATTCGCCCTCGGTGAGTATCAGCAAGCGCTCTCAAAGGGGTCCCGCCTGAGCGACGCCGAGCGCACCAGCGTCGTCGCCAAGCTGCATGCGTATACCGGGCTTTCGGAGGATTTCCTGAAGCGGGCCCGGCTCCGGGTGACGCCCGACCGGTTCCAGAAGGAACTCCTCCGCGGCGACCAGCGGACCGCCGGCCGGCTCGACGCCCGGTTCGTCGGGATCGATCACGACGCCGCCGGCGAATCACCCGAGTACGACGCGGCTGATGTGGCCATCGGCCCGGCCTTCACGGCGGCCTTCAACCACTACATCAGTTCGGAGCTCCGCTATGACGGGGGCTCGACCTACCTGACGTCGAATTATCCCCTCGTCGGTGCTGACTGGGACGACCGCCATCGAGTCGGTGGCCGGCGCTACCCCATGGCCGATGTGTCGGAAGACCTCCGCGAGGTCATGACCAAGAATCCCTCCCTTCGGATCTTCTCGGCCAACGGCTATTACGATTTCGCGACGCCGTTTTTCGAGACCGACTACACCCTGCAGCACATGGGCCTCGATCCCTCGCTCGAAAAGAACATTTCCTACGGCTACTACGAATCCGGCCACATGATCTATCTGCACCAGCCGGCGTTGGTCCAGATGAAGAAGGACTTGGCCAAGTTCTATGATGCCGGCCAGCCGAAGTAGCCGATGACCGACTTCGTGGGCTTTCCCCCGGCGGCACAGCGGTTCTTCCGGAGCCTCGAGCGGAACAACAACAAGCCCTGGTTCGAGGCCAACCGCGCCATCTACGAGACCGCCGTCCGCGACCCGCTTCGAGCCTTGGTCGAGGAACTCGACTCGGCGTTCGGCACCATCGCCCCGGAGATCATCGGCGACCCGAAGCGGTCGCTGTTCCGGATCAACCGGGATATTCGGTTTTCCAAGGACAAGTCGCCGTACAAGACCAACGCCGGCTGCTGGTTTTATCACCAAAACGCCGGGCGGGGCGTCGGCCAGGATGCAGACGACGGCGGAGCAGGCTTCTACTTCCATATCGATGGGAAGACGGCGTTCGTCGCGGGCGGCATCTGGATGCCCTCCCGCCAATCGCTCGGCAAACTCCGGGACCGGCTGGCCGAGGAGTGGCAGGCCTTCGGCCAGATGGTTGAGGCCCCCGCGTTTCGGCGGCGGTTCGGCCCATTCGAGTCGGACGCCATGCTCACCCGGGTACCTCGGGGCTTTGCCCCCGATCATCCCGCCGCAAAGTGGCTCCGGTTTCAGTCGTTTACGGCGAGCCGCACGCTCCCCGGCACCGATCTGCTGAGCCCCAAACTGGTCGGCAAGGTGGCCCGGGACTTCGAGGCGCTGGTGCCGTTGGTCCGGTGGATCAACACGTCACTTGGATTCAAACCCGCCAAGAGCCGCCTCTAGCCGAGACTATTCCCCAACCGGCCGGTCGATCCGGCCGGACGACTCATTGGCCCGCTGCCGGCTGCTTGGGTCTCCGAAGATCTTGTCACCATCAAACCGGCCGTTTTCGATGAAGACCTCCGAAATGAACCGGCCGGCCGTTAGGCTCCCGGCCAGATACACCCCCGGCACGTTGCTCTCCAGGGTCTCGGGATTGTGCGCGGGCCGCCCCGTGTCGGGCGCGAGCTCGATCCCGATCGACCGGAGCAACCCGAAATCCGGGCGGTAGCCGGTCAGCAAGAGGACCCGGTCGGCCGGGAGGCGGATCGGTCCGGTCGGCCCATGGGCCACGACCTCACTCGGCCCGACCTCCACGAGCTGAGTGGCCCAGCGAACCGCAATCTCCCCCGCTTTGACCCGGTTCTCGAAGTCCGGCCGGAGCCAATATTTCACGCTCGGCTTGAGGGCATCAGCCCGATGGACCACGGTGACCCTGGCGCCGGCCCGATAGGCGCCGAGCGCTTGCTCGATGGCGGAGTTCTTGGCGCCGACGATCACCACATCGAGCCCCGCCAAGGAATGAGCCTCGACCGGGTAGTGACTCACATGCGGAAGATCCTCCCCCGGAATCTCGAGCCGGTTCGGCTGCCCGAAGTAGCCGGTGGCAAGGACCAACCGATCGACCCGGACCGTTTCGTGCCGCGGTTCGGCCAGGGTACCCTCGAGGTCACACCGGATCTGGTCGCCCTCGCGCCCGGCCCCGACCAACCGAGTGAACGGGCGGATCCCGAGCCCCTCGACCCGGGCCACCCCCCGGTAATACATCAACGCCTCTTCGCGAGTGGCCTTCTGGCCCGAACACACCAAGGGATGACCGCCGATTTCGAGCCGGTCCGGCGTGGTGAAAAAGGTCATCCCGACCGGATACCGGACGATCGACTCGACGATGGCGCCGGTGTCGATCACCATCGGATCAAACCCGCGCCGCTTGGCGGCAATGGCGGTGGCGAGACCGATGGGACCGGCCCCGACAATGAGAGTAGACATGCCGGAAGGTAACCCGAGGCCCAAGGCCGCCCCTTGACGAAGCTGCGGAAATGGCGAATATTATATCGAACGTTCGTTCGAATATGACTACGACCCTCGCCCGTCCCCCGATTCCCGCTGCCCGCCGCGGCCGCCAAACCACCCAGCGTAAGCTGGATCATCTCCTCGCGTCCGCGGCCGCCCTGATCGCCGCCAAGGGGTTCGAGGCCACCGCCATCCGCGACGTGGGGCGGAAAGTCGATTCCAGCCTGGCCGGGATGTACTACTACTTCACGAGCAAAGAAGACCTGCTCTACCAGATCCAGTCGCGGACGTTCGCGGCGCTCGCGGCTGAGCAGGAGGCGGCCGCAGAGCTGCCCGGCACGCCGGAAGAACGGCTCCGCCGGCTCCTGACCGGCCATCTGACCTTCTTTGCCAAGCACCCCAACGAGATGAAGGTGTGCACGTTCGAGATGGAGTCTCTGACCGGCGACCACTACCGCCGGGTCGAGGCCATCCGGAAACGGTACTTCCGCCTCATGGCCGAAGTGGTGGGCGACCTGCTCGGCGGCCCGGCTCGCAAAACCCGCGAGGCCCGGAGCCGGCGGATCACGCTCTATCTGTTCGGCATGCTCAACTGGGTCTTCATGTGGCACGACCCGAACAAGGACGGTCCCGTGGCAAGTCTCGGCCCCGAAATGTGCGACCTGCTTCTCACCGGCATCGACCGCCGATGACCCCCGCCGAAGCGCCGACGATCGTGATCCTCCACCAGGGCGAGCGGGGTGATCCTGCATGGGCCGGATTCGGCGAGGCCCTGGCCGCGGCTACGGGGTGCAGGGTGTTCCCGTACTCCAAGGCGGAGCCCGCTTTGTCGGGACCGGCCCTCGAGGCCCTCCCGAAACTCCTCGAGACCATCGGATTCCAACGAGGGTTCCTCCTTGGGCAAGGTGAGGGCGCGTCGATCGCCACCGTCTACCTCGGCGGCGTCCAGGATCACCGGGTCCGCGGGCTGGTGCTGATCTCGCCTCGTTTTTTCGGGTCCGGCCCGACGGGCAACGGAGAGCAGGTCCCCGACATCCGGGAATCGATCGGCTACATCCGGGTTCCGATCCTGATCGTCAACGGCACCGCCGTCCAAATCCGGGCGGCGGAAGACGAAGCGTACTGCCCGGTCGACACCGCCCCGGGCGGCGGGCCCGCCGACACTCTGGCCGCGGTGGCGGCATTCATCAAGACGGTGCGGAATGAAGACTGAGACGATGCCGCTGATCGAATTTCGCACCGCGCCGGAGCACTACCGGCATTGGACGATGGCGACCGACGGGCCAATCGGCACCTTGACCATGCGGGTGAGCGAAAGCGGCGGCCTGGTGCCCGGCTACGAGCTCAAGCTCAACTCGTACGACTTGGGCGTCGACATCGAACTCCATGACGCAGTGCAGCGGTTTCGGTTCGAACACCCGGAAGTGAAGACCGTCATCATCCGGTCGGGCCAGGACCGGGTGTTTTGCGCCGGAGCCAACATCCGGATGCTGAGCCAGTCGAGTCACGGCCACAAGGTGAACTTCTGCAAGTTCACCAACGAAACCCGGAACGAAATCGAAGACGCCAGCGAATCAAGCGGCCAACGCTACCTCGCGGCCGTGAGCGGCCCGGCCGCCGGCGGGGGCTACGAGCTGGCCTTGGCCGCCGATCACATCATGCTGATCGACGACCGCAACTCCTCGGTGTCGTTTCCCGAAACCCCGCTGTTGGCGGTCCTCCCGGGCACCGGCGGCTTGACCCGGATTACCGACAAACGGAAAGTTCGCCGCGATTTGGCCGATGTCTTCTGCACGCTGGAAGAAGGGGTTCGGGGCAAGAAAGCCGTCGACTGGCGGTTGGTCGACGAGGTGGTGCCGAAGTCGGCCTGGAGCGAACGGGTCCTGGCCCGAGCCCACGCGATGGCCGACGGATCGGACCGGCCCGCGACCGGCGCCGGCGCGCGGCTCTCGCCGTTGAACCGGGTCATTGTCGACGATCGGATCGACTACCCATCCGTTGGCGTGGAGATCGACCGAGCTCGTCGTCTGGCCCACGTGACGATTCGCGGCCCGATGGCGCCGGTGCCGGGCGCGGTCGAAGCGGTCGACACGTTCTGGCCCCTGGCCTGGGCTCGTGAACTCGACGATGCCATCCTCCATCTCCGATTCAACGAGCCGGAGATCGGCCAGTTGGTGTTCCATACCGCGGGCAGCATGGCGGCGGTGCTTCAGTACGACGAGTTCCTGGAGGCCCACCGGAACGACTGGTTCATTCGAGAAGTCCGGCTGTTCATCAAGCGGGTGCTCAAGCGGGTAGACCTGACGTCCCGCACTCTGGTCGCGCTGATCGAGCCGGACAGTTGTTTCGCGGGCACTTTGGCCGAAATCGCCTTCGCCGCCGACCGCTCCGCCATCCGCGACGGCGGCTCTCCGAAACCGACCCTGACCCTTTCTCGGCTCAACTTCGGCGCCTATCCGATGAGCAATGGCCTGACCCGCCTGGCCACCCGTTTCCTCGGCGAGCCCGACAGCGTAACGAGGGCCGAGCGGCTGGTGGGCACGCCCCTCCACGCCGAGGCGGCGGCGGATGCCGGACTGGTCACCTTCGTCTATGACGACACCGATTGGTCCGATGAAATCCGGATCATGCTGGAGGAGCGGGCCAGTTTCTCGCCCGACGCCCTGACCGGCATGGAAGCGAACCTCCGGTTCGGCGGGCCCGAAACGATGGAGACGAAGATCTTCGGCCGGCTCACCGCCTGGCAGAATTGGATCTTTCAACGCCCCAACGCCGCCGGCGACGATGGCGCGCTCAAACGATACGGTACCGGCATCCAGCCCAGCTTCGACCGCAAGCGAGTGTAACCCATGATTGATGAGACCACAGTCGACTACGACGGATTGATCCCCAACAATGTCGGCTTGAGCAGCGACGAGCGGGTCAAGAAAGCCTTGGAGAAGTGGCACCCCGGCTACATCGATTGGTGGATGGGCATGGGGCCCGAGGGATTCCAGGAGTCGCTGGTGTATCTCCGGACCGCCATCGGCGTCGGGGCCAACGGCTGGGCCCGGTTCGACTACGTCAAGATGCCGGAGTACAAATGGGGCATCCTGCTCGCCCCCCAAGTGCCCGACCGCCGAGTGCCGTTCGGCGCCAACATCGGCGAGCCGGCCTGGCAGGAAGTGCCCGGCGAGCACCGCGCCATGCTCCGGCGGCTGATCGTGATCCAGGGCGACACCGAGCCCGCCTCAGTTGAGCAGCAGCGCCACCTCGGCAAGACCGCGCCCTCGCTCTACGACCTCCGGAATCTCTTCCAGGTCAACGTCGAGGAAGGCCGCCACCTCTGGGCCATGGTGTATTTGCTCCAGAAGTACTTCGGCACCGACGGACGCGAGGAAGCGGAGGACTTGCTGAAGCGCCGCTCCGGCGACGCCGACTCGCCCCGGATGTTGGGCGCCTTCAACGAGGCCACGCCTGATTGGCTGTCATTCTTCATGTTCACGTTCTTCACCGATCGCGACGGAAAGATGCAGCTCGAAGCCCTGGCGCAATCCGGCTTCGATCCACTGTCGCGCACCTGCCGGTTCATGTTGACCGAGGAAGCGCATCACATGTTCGTGGGCGAGACCGGCGTGGGCCGGATTGTCCAGCGAACCTGCGAGGCGATGAAGGCGGCCGGGATCGAAGACCCCTCCGACATCGAGCGGGTCCGAGCCCTGGGCGTGATCGACCTCCCGACCATCCAGAAGAAGGCCAACCTCCACTTTTCGCTCACCCTCGATCTCTTCGGGGCCGAGGTGTCGACCAACGCGGCCAACGCCTATCACGCGGG
>JANMHX010000344.1:0-11703 GCA_031375485.1 Gemmatimonadota bacterium
GGGACTACTTCCCGATCGGCCAGAACTACTCCTATAGCCTGTGGACCCAGCCCGACGACCTGATCCAGGGGGCGCTCGACCGGGAGATGTCCCTCCTGAAGAGCATGGGGGTGAACACGATCCGCCAGTACGTCGGCGTCCCACCCCGCTGGATCAAGTACATCTACGAGCGCTACGGCATCTTCACCGTGCTGAACCACGCGGTGGGCCGGTACGGCGTGACCGTGAACGGTAGCTTTCGGCAGAACACCGACTACTCCGACCCCAAGGTCCGGGCGCTGCTCGTGGCCGAACTCACCGGGCTTGCGGTGGAGTATCGCGATACCCCCGGGTTGCTGATGTGGCTCCTCGGCAACGAGAACAACTACGGCCTTACCTGGAAGTCGGCCGAGACCGAAGCCCTGCCGGCCGGAGAACGGGACCAGGCCAAGGCCCGGCACCTCTATTCGCTCTTCGGTGAGGTGATCCGCGCCGTCAAAGCCAATGACCCCAATCATCCGATCGCGATGGCCAACGGCGATCTTCAGTATATCGACATCATTGCGGAGGAGACCAAAGGCCTCGACATCTTCGGCGCCAACGTCTACCGCGGGGTGTCGTTCGGCGACTTCTTCAAAGTCGTGCACGACAAGCTGGGCCTGCCGGTGGTCTTCACGGAGTTCGGGGCCGACGCCTGGAATGCCAAGGAAATGCGCGAAGATCAGCTGAGCCAGGCCCGATATCTGATCGGGCAATGGCGGGAGATCTACGAGCAGTCGAGCGGCAAGGGTCTGATGGGCAACGCGATCGGCGGCTTCACGTTCCAGTGGACCGACGGCTGGTGGAAGTTCGGCCAAGAGGACCGACTCGACATCCACGACACCAATGCCTCCTGGCCCAACCAGGCCTACCTCGAAGATTTCGTGGCCGGCGACAACAACATGAACGAGGAATGGTGGGGGATCGCCGCCAAAGGTCCCGCTGACGCGCGCGGCTTGTTCGAGATCTACCCCCGCGCCGCCTTCTACGCGTTGCAGCGGGCCTATCAACTCGATCCCTACGCCCCATCGACCGACCTCGCGGCCATCCGCGCCCATTTTGCCGCCATCACCCCGACCGACATGGTCCTCAAGGCGCGAGGTGATCGGGCTGGGATTACTTCCGAGGCCCAGGATCGGGTCCGAATCAGCGGGATGCGGCTCGAGCTCGAGACGGTCACCACCGGCGGGGCTCGGATCAGCACCCCGCCCGCCGGGACGCCGAGTGCCACCGCCCGGCCGGCCGTTCGGGGCTTCGGCCACCTGGAATCCTACTATGCCGCCTTCGAGGCCCGCCCGGCGTCGAACGTGACCGGCACGCTCTCGCTCAACGTCCTCGGCAACGTCCCCGACAATCCGATCGACGAGATCTTCTACGAGAACCGGGGCCGGACCCGGGCCTTCGAATCCGAGGGCCAGCCGTTTCAACTGAAGGGCATCGAACGGTTGAAGGTCTATCAGGCCAGCGTGTCCTGGGATGAAAAGCAGTTCCGGCTCGATGGCTTCTACCGGACCGGGCACTATCACTGGGGCTACGAAGGCGACTTCTTCGGCCTGTACCGTGAGGCCAACTACGGCCCGAACCTCGACATCTACAACGGCGAGGCGCCGCTCGGGGTCGAGGTGACCGGCAAGAAGCAATTCAGCGGGCTCAAGCTGGCCTTCGGCCCGGAACTCTGGTGGGGCGCCAACCCCTCGATCATGGGCAAGTATCGCCGGAAGGTCGGGGCGTTTGACCTCGCCGCGGTGTTCCAGAACGATATCGCCAAGCAGGCAAACACCGCGACGTCGTTCGCGGTACCGGTGCCGCCGACTCGGAAGGCCACCATCCACGCGGCCACCACGCGGGGTCCCTTCGGGATCGAACTCGGCGGCATCTGGGGGGGTGACACGAGGCTGGGCGAGCGGTTCCAACTGGTCGACCGGACCAGCACCGGCTATCGGGTCCTTCAGGACAAGATCCGCGGCTCGGACGCGTTCGGCGCCAAAGGCAAGGTGACCCTGTCGAGCGGGCGGTGGAATTGGTACGCCCAAGGCGCCGCTATGGGCTTGGTGGCCGACGGTGGGCCGACCGCCGTCCAGACCTTCACCGGCTGGAGTCTCAAGGACAGCGGCAGCGGCAATCAGTGGAACGCCCTGACCGGCTTCACGTACTCGTTCGGTACCATCCAAATCGCGCCGAACTTCCTTTGGCAGAAGCCGATCGAGGGCCCGGTCCCGATCGACGCCCCGGCACCGGGTCGTCCTCGGAACATTCTGGACGATCCCTTCGCGGTCCGGGCCAACCGGGAAACCGTGGCCGGCGAACTCCTGGTGACCTACGATCCCACACCCGGCACCTGGATGTACACCTGGGACAATGACGCCCGGGAAGACGCCAAGCTGGCGGCCACTGTCGGCTTCGTGTACAAACACTTCAAGACGACCCAGGACGCCGCGATCGGCATTTTCGCGGACGGCCGGACCACTTTCCCATTCCCAGGGGCGCCGCAGGCCCGAGATCTCTGGGAAGTTCGGACCCGGGTCGTGTCCCGGCTGGCCCCTGATTTCCGGGTGGTCGGTAACCTGTTTGCAGGCACCGCGGAGCCGAACGGCAGCGACGGGCGGTTGATCCATCGCTACGGCGCCGATCTTCGGATGGTCAAGGGTCAGATCAAGGTGGCCACGTCGGCCCGGGTCAACGACTGGGGTCCCTACGACTACCATCGCGACTTCAACTTGACCTTCCCGCTCCAGCTGATGGGAGACGTGTCCTACGTGTTAGGCGTCCCCAAGTGGTTCAACGTCCCCCAGACCCGGCTCGGCATCCGGGGGAGTTGGCGCTCGCTCGACCGGTTCTCGCCGCGGTATTGCCCGGTTCAGAAAACCGACAATACCGGCACCGCGGTGTGCGATCCGACCGCCCCGGCCGACTACGGGCGGGAGTGGGAGATCAGGACCTACTTGCACGTCGCCTGGTGAGTTCCGATCCTCGAATCCGCGACCTCCTGTCGCGGATGACGACGGCGGAGAAGATCGGTCAGCTGATGCAGGTCAACGCGGCCGGGGGCCACATCCCCGACCAGCTCCGCGACGGCATCCGCACCGGGGCGATCGGCGCCATCTTGAACGAGGTCGACCTCGGCACAGTCAACGAACTCCAGCGGATCGCGGTGGAGGAGAGCCGGCACGGGATCCCCTTGCTGGTGGGCCGGGACGTGATCCATGGCTTCAAGACGATCTTCCCGATCCCCCTCGGTCAGGCCGCCACTTGGAACCCCGACGGGGTCCGCCGCACCGCCCGGATCGCCGCGCTCGAGGCGGCCTCGACCGGCGTCAACTGGACCTTCGCGCCAATGATCGACATCAGCCGCGATCCGCGCTGGGGCCGGATCGCGGAGGGCTTTGGAGAAGATCCGTATCTGACCGGGGTCCTGGGTGCCGCCGCGGTGCGCGGTTTCCAAGGCGACGACCTCGCGGAGCCCGGCGCGATTGCGGCCTGCGCCAAGCACTTCGCCGGCTACGGGGCCAGCGAGAGCGGCCGGGACTACAACACCACCAATGTCCCCGAGATCGAGCTCCGGAACGTGCACCTCCCGCCGTTCAAGGCCGCCATCGATGCCGGCGTCGCCACGATCATGACGTCGTTCAGCGACTTGAACGGCGTCCCGGCCACAGCCAATCAATGGCTGCTCGGCCGGGTGTTGCGGGACGAATGGGGCTTCGACGGCTTCGTCGTCAGCGATTGGGACTCGGTCAGACAGTTGTCGGTCCACGGCCTCACCACCGGCGATCGGGAGTCCGCCTTCGAAGCGGCGACCGCCGGCCTCGACATGGAAATGGCGAGCACCACGTACGCGGAGCATCTGGCCTCGCTGGTCGACGACGGGCGGATCCCCCCGGAGCGCCTCGACCGCATGGTGGCGAACATCCTTGGAGTCAAGTTCCGATTGGGGCTGTTCGAAGCCGCCCGCACCGACGCGGCGCGGTTCCCGGAGCCGGCCAATCCCGATCACCTCGCGGCGGCGCGCCAAACGGCACTCGAAAGCATGGTGCTCCTGAAAAACGCGCCCGAGATCCTGCCGCTCAGCCGCGATGCGATCAGGGATCTGGCGGTGATCGGTCCGCTGGCCGATGAACCGTGGGAGCAATTGGGCACCTGGATCTTCGATGGTGACGCCCACCACAGCCGAACCCCGCTCGCGGCCCTGCGTGACCTCATGGGACCCGATGGCACCGTTCACTACGAGCGAGCCCTCGCCACGACCCGGAGCCGGGAGCGGGACCGGTTTGCCGCGGCCGTCACGCTTGCGGAGCGGTCTGACGCCGTGGTGCTGTTCCTCGGCGAGGAGGCCATTCTCTCCGGGGAGGCGCATTGCCGTGCCGACATCGGACTCCCCGGGGCGCAGGAGGAGCTGATCGCGGCCATCGCGGCCACCGGCAAGCCGGTGGTGCTGGTGCTGATGGCCGGCCGGCCGCTGGCACTGCAACGGATCGTGGACCAGGTGGCCGCGATTGTGTTTGCCTGGCATCCCGGGACCATGGGCGGACCCGCGCTGGCCGATCTCCTGTTCGGGCACGCCTCTCCGTCGGGCAAACTGCCGGTTACTTTCCCCCGAATGACCGGCCAGATCCCGATCTACTATGCCCACAAGCAGACCGGCAAGCCCCCAACGCCGGAGTCCTACATCCACATCGACGACGTCCCGTCGAACGCCCCCCAGCTCTCGGTCGGCAACACCTCGTTTCATCTCGACGCGGGCTACACCCCGCAGTTTCCGTTTGGCCATGGCCTGACCTACACCCGGATCGAGTATGCGAACATCCGGACCGACCGCGCCGCGTTTGCCCCCCCGGAGCAGGTCACGATCAGCGTGGACGTCAGCAACACCGGCGCCCGTCCGGCCACCGAAGTCGTCCAACTGTACGTTCGCGATCCGGCCGCCAGCGTCACCCGGCCGGTCAAGGAACTCAAGGGGTTCACCAGACTCCACCTCGCCCCGGGCGAAACCCGCACCGTCGACTTCGCCCTCGCTGCCACCGACTTGGCGTTTCACGGCCGGGACTTCCGCTTGCGGACCGAGCCCGGGCACTTCCACGCCTGGATCGGCGGCAGTTCCGATACCCAACTCAGCACCAGTTTTGAATTCGTCGAGGCGTTATGAGCGGAGCCAAGATCAGCCAGGATATCGTCGCACGGGCCGAGGCCATCCTCGCGCGGATGTCCCTGGAACACAAAGTCGGGCAGATGATCCAGACCGAGCGGATGGTCGTCACGCCCGATCAGGTCCGGGAGCATCATCTCGGTTCGGTCCTGAGCGGCGGTGGTTCGACCCCGGGCGACAACCGCCCCGCCGATTGGATCGCGATGAACGACGCGTACTGGGCGGCGTCGATGGCCGAGGAGCCGGACCGGGTCCCGGTCCCAATCCTCTATGGCGTCGATGCCATTCATGGGCATGCCAACGTCAAAGGGGCCACCGTCTTTCCCCACAACATCGGTCTCGGGGCAGCCAATGACCCCGAGTTGATGGAGCGGATCGCGCAGGTGACGGCCCGGGAGATCCTCGCCACGGGCGTCGAGTGGACGTTTGCGCCGACCCTGGCGGTCACCCGGAACGAGCGGTGGGGGCGGACCTACGAGAGTTACTCCGAGGACCCGGCCATCGTGACGGCGTACGCTGGGCGGTTCGTACGCGGCCTCCAGGCCGGCCTGGGCCAAGACGGCGTGATCGCGTGCGCCAAGCACTGGGTCGGCGACGGCGGCACCACCGGCGGCGTCGACCAAGGCAACACCGAGGTATCCGAGGCCGATCTCGAGCGCCTTCACATCGCGCCCTACTACCCGGCCCTCGCCGAGGGGGTGCTCACGGTTATGGCGTCCTTCAACGGCTGGAACGGGGCCAAATGTCATGGCCACCGCTACCTGCTGACCGAGGTGCTGAAGGGCCGGATGGGATTCGCCGGCTTCATCATCTCCGATTGGGACGGCACCGACTATCTGTCGGATGATTACGAAGAGGCGGTGGCCCTCGGGGCCAATGCCGGCATCGACATGTTCATGGTGTCGGTCGAGTGGCGCCGGTGCCTCGCAGCCCTCCGGACCCATGTGGCGAGCGGTCGAGTGCCGATGGACCGGATCGATGACGCCGTGCGGCGGATCCTCACCGTCAAGCTCCAGTATGGCCTGTTCGAGCGGCCCCGGCCCGCCGAGCGCTATTGGTCGCGGCGGGAGGCGATCGGTGTCCCCGAGCACCGGGACGTGGCGCGAGAGGCGGTCCGGAAGTCGCTCGTCCTTCTCAAGAACGACGGTGGAGTGCTCCCGCTCGACCGGACGGCGCGGATCTTGGTGACCGGCAAGAACGCCGACAACCGGGGCCATCAGTGCGGCGGCTTCACCCTGGAATGGCAGGGCACCTCAGGCAACGAGAAGGTCATCGGAGGCACCTCGGTCTGGGAGGGCATTCGCGCCGCCGCCCCGAACGCGGAACTCTGCCCCGACGGCGCGACGGCCCAGGCTGGGGTGCATCGGGCGGCGGTCGTGGTGATCGGTGAGCGCCCCTACGCCGAGGGCATGGGTGACATCCGGCTGGCCGAGCGGGTCGAACCGGGCTCGGGGCCGAAGACGGCCAAGCTCGCGCCGTATGGGGCCACCCTCGAGCTCGCCGAGCTCCATCCGGAAGACTTGGCGACCATCCGGGCCGTTCGGGCCACCGGCGTGCCGGTGGTGGTTGTCCTGATCTCGGGGCGGCCGTTGGTGATCACCCAGGAATTGGAGGCGGCTCAAGGGTTCGTGGCCGCCTGGCTGCCCGGGTCCGAGGGCCAGGGCATTGCCGACGTCCTGTTCGGCGACCACGACTTTCGGGGCCGGCTCGCCTGTAGCTGGCCGAAGGCCCCCGGCGACCGGCCGAACCTCGGGGAGGAACCGTACGCGCCGCTCTTCCCGTTTGGCTTCGGGTTGAGCTACGGGAAGCCCGCCAAAGCCCCGCCGCCCGCCTAACCGGCGACGGCCCCTGCGGCGGCGGCACGACCCCGCCGGGCTTCGAGTTCTTTCCGAACGTCGTGGGCCTTCTCCTCGGTAATCGGGTAGGTCGCAATCGCCCAGATCGCCACCACCGACGCCAGGAGCGGAATCAACATGTCGGCGAGCCGCATCAAGAGAATGGTGCGGGGGCTCTGGTTGCCGGCCAAGGCCACATCGAAGCCGGTGGCATTGAGGAGGTACCCGCCGCCCGCGAGCGCGGCCGCCATCCCGAGCTTCACGACCCACCAGTAGATCGCTCCGAACATGCCCTCCCGGCGTTGCTTGGTGGTCAACTCGTCCACGTCGACGACATCGGCGATCATCGAGCCCATCAACGTGAACAGGCCGCCGAGTCCGAACGCCAGAAGCGGGGCCGGTAGCAGGACCAGGATCGGGATCTCGGGGTTGTAGCAAAACCACTTGAGCGCGTAGCCGACGATCGACACCGAGGTCGAGACGATGAAGGCCCGCCGTTTCCCGATCCGGGTCCCGAGCCAAGTCACCAGCATGATGACCAGAAAGGTCGAGATGGCGCCGAGCGTGCCGGCATAGCCGGCGTATTTGGCGCCTTGCTCCTGATTGCCGCCGAAGACGTAGTAAATGATCACGTAGGTCTGGAACGACGACACCATGATGAAACCGTTGAACACCAGGAACGTGGCCACGCAGAGCTTCCGGAACGGACTCGACTTGAGCGAGGTGCCGAACCCCTGGAAGAACGTGGCGAGGTTCCGGCGGAGCCCCGCGAGCCTCGACTCTCCGGGCGCTCCGGCCGGCTCCGATTCCGCGGCGTGACTGAATCGCTCCTTGAGGAACACCGCCGGGAGAATCCCGATCGCGATGGCCGCTACGCCGATCGCGATCGCCAACCCGGACGCGCCGGCGACCGGATCGGCAAACCAAGGCTTGTGGGTCATGATCCACAGGAACCACGGCGACACCAGGTAGGCGATTTGTCCGAGGAAATTCTGGACCCCCATGAGGCGGGTCCGCTCGTGGTAGTCCGGGGTGAGTTCGTAGCCGAGGGCCACCCACGGCGCCGCGAAGACGGTGTAGGCGGCGTAGAAGAGAATCGAGCCGATCAGGAAGTAGATGGCGTAGAACGATTCGGTCTGGCCCCGCGGCAATTGCCAGAGCGCGATGTATACGAGCCCCGAGGCGATCGCGCCGATGAAGATGTAGGGGCGCCGGCGGCCCCATTTCGAACGGGTGTTATCGGAGATGTACCCCATGAGGGGGTCGACGATCGCGTCGAACAGCCGGGGCACCGCGCCGAGGAGCCCCACCAGCGCGGGGTTCATCCCGAACCCCAGATTCAGGATGATCATCATGCCGCCGATGGCGGCGGCCAGGGTGTTGTTGACGAAGGCACCGGCACCATAGGCCAGCTTGGCCGGAAACGAGATCCGGTCTTCAGGGGCCGTGGTGAAATGTTGGGCTTGGCGCTTGCCGCCGATCCGGAGGTGCCACGCGGCGATGGCCGTGCGGGCGAGGTTGCCCACTCGGCTCGCGAGACTCACTTCGACTCCGTGTAGACCCGCACCCAGTCCACCAACATCGTCTGCGGAAAGGTGGTGGCGCCGGTGGGCGGTCCCGCGGGGCCACCGCCGACGGCCAGGTTGAGAATCACGTAGAACGGATGATCGAAGACCCAGGCCCCCGGCACATAGCTCTTCTTGATCACCTGGTAGAGCGTGCCATCGACGAACCAGTTGATCCGGTCGGAGGTCCACTCGATCGCGAAGACGTGGAAATCGGCATCGAACCGTTCACCAGGCAGGTCGAAGGCGCGGTAGATGCTGTTGGCACCGGAGTAGCCCGGTCCATGGAGGGCGCCCTGAATCCGGCTCGCCTCCCGGCCGAAATTTTCCATGATGTCGATCTCGCCGGCTTCTGGCCAGCCGATGGTGCCGACATTGGCCCCGAGGAGCCAGAAGGCGGGCCAAATCCCTGCTACGCCTGACGGAAACTTGATCCGGGCCTCGAACCGTCCTTGGGTCTGTTCCCGCCGACCCGCGGTCGTGAGCCGGGCCGAGGTGTAGTTGCGGCCTTGAAACGACTCCTGCCGGGCCACGATCGCCAGATGACCGGCGCCATCGAGCGAGGCATTCTGGGCCCGATCGGTGTCAAACTCGAGCTGCCCGTTGCCCCAATCGGTGCCGGTGTCGAACCGCCAGTTGGCCGCCGAGGGGAGTTGCCCGGCCGGCCCGACGAACTCGTCCTCCCAGGCCAGGGTCCACTTGGTGTTTCCCGTCGAGGTCAGGTCGCCACAGCCGGCGATCCCGAGGACGACGGCGGATCCGCTGAGGGCGGCGAGCAGACGACGAATCATGAGTGACCTACCGTTGGAAAGAGACTGGGATCGGTGAGTGCCGCGTCGAGTACCAGGGTGGCCGCGCCGATTGCGATATCGCGCGGCCCGAGTTCGCCGGTTCGGATTTGGGAGGCCGCGACCGAGCCGACGAATGTGCGGCGGAGGACCGTCTCGCGAAGGGGTCCGAGGAGGCGCTCGCCCAGGCGAGACAGCCCGCCGCCCAGAATCACGGCGGCCGGGTTCATCAGGTTCAAGAGGCCGGCCACCGCGATGCCGAGGTACTCCGCCGCTTCCCTGACCACCTGGGTCGCGACCGGATCGTCGGCGAGGGCCGCGTCCTCGATGGCGGTGATCGTAATCGGCGCGGCTGCGAGGCGACCCGACGGTTGCTCCGCCACGAGCTGGCGGGCCCGGGTGATCAACGCCTGGGTGCCGACATACGTCGCGAGGCAGCCGCGGTTGCCGCACATGCACGGGTCCCCGTGGGTGTCGATGGTCAAGTGGCCGATCTCGCCGGCCACCCCAGTCGCTCCACGATAAATCCGGCCGCCCACTAAATGACCCGAACCGATGCCGGTGGCCATCTTGATGAAGGCAAAGTCGTCGACCCCCCGGCCGGCGCCCCACCAATGCTCCGCCAGGGCGCCGAGGTTCGCGTCGTTGTCGACCAAGACGGGGACCTTGAATTCGCCGCGGAGGGCGTCGAGCACACTCCGTCCCCGCCACGCGGGCAGCACCTGGGTCGAAAGCCGATCGGGATGCTTGGGGTCCACCGGACTCGGGACCGCGACCCCGATCCCCACCAGCCGGCGGCTTTTCCCGCCCCAGGTGGCTAGACAGGCCCGGCAAAACTCGACCACAATGGCCCCGGTGCCCTCGGGGTCAGAGCGCACCGGGTGATCGCGATGCTCCCAATTGAGCACCCGACCCCGCAAGTCCGTGAGGACGACGGAGACGTGCGTGGCTCCCATGTCGACGCCAAGGATTACGCAGGCATCGTCTTGGAATTCGAGGACGATCGGCCGTCGCCCGCCGCGCGACGGACCGGTTCCGGTTTCCAGGACGAGTTTCGTGTCGAGGAGAAAGGTGACGATTTCGGAAACGGTCGACCGGGACAGCGCGGTCCGGCGAGCGATGTCCGCCCTCGAGATCGTTCGTTCCTCCCAGATCAGGTGTAACACGGAATCGGTGAGGGAACGCTGGTTGGGTTGCCGCCCGCGCCAGGTTCCCGGATCGTCTGGGGCACTCATGGTCCCTCTCCACGACTCATCCGAGTCGCTGTCGAATCGGGTGCTATTTGTGGAACAGCACGTTATCGACATAGACGGTATTGAGTCCGCCCGCAATGATCAACTGGGCCAGATGAGCCCGCGCGGTCAAGCCGGCAAAGGCCGTGAACGGGATATCGAACCGAATCCAGTTCCCGGTCACGAGGGCCGGGGTCGAGGCAGTATTGAAGGTCAGTTCGTGTTCCGTGTCATCGCCACCGGCAAAAGTCCCGTTGGCGCCGAAATCGACCAGTTTGACCTTGAAGATCACGCCGGCCGTTGGGTTCGGGGTCCAGAGATCGAAGTAGAAATGGGTCATCGCCGTCGCGTTGACCGGTTGCGAGGTGAACTCGATTCCGGCGAACACCAGATTGGCGTACTTCTTGGCGTCGTTGCCGGCGATCTGGACGTCGGTGAGATCGGCTTGATCCCACGAGGCCGACCAGGTGTCCACCGGCACGTTGGTGTAGGGGTTGCTGAACAGCGAAATCACATCGCCGGCCCCGAAGACCGGAGCGGGCGGGGGGGCAAGCGGCGCGGTGGGCGCCGTCTTGGCATAGAAGTAGACGTTGTCCACGAACAGGGTCTTGAGGTCACTCGAGATGATCATCTGGGCCACATGGCCGCGGGTCACCAACCCGGCAAACGCCGAGAGAGGCACGTCGATCCCGACCCACTGGCCCGTCGCGAGCGCCGGCGTGGAACTCGCATTGAAGGTGAGTTCGTGCTCCACGTCATCACCACCCCCGAAGCTGCCGTTCGCCCCGAAGTCGACCAACTTGATCCGAAGCGCCGCCGCGGCCGTGGGATTCGGGGTCCAGAGATCGAAATGGAAATCCGTCATGGCCCGGGCATCGACCGGTTGCGAGGTGAACTCGATCCCGGCAAACACCAGGTTGGAGTACTTCTTGATGTCGTCGCCGGCAATCTTCAAGTCGGTGAGATCGGCTTGATCCCACGAGGCCGACCAGGTGTCGACCGTCGCGTTCGGGTAGGCGTTGCTGAAGAGCGAGATGACTTGGCCCGCGGGTACCGTGGGCGTCGGTGCCGCCACCGTCGGCGTCGTGGGCACCGGGACCCGATAGAAGTAGACGTTGTCGA
>JANMHX010000044.1:0-4035 GCA_031375485.1 Gemmatimonadota bacterium
CCGGAGTGGCTCCGGCGCCGGCTGGAGTCGGTCGGGCAGCGATCGATCAACAACGTCGTCGATGTCACCAACTACGTCCTCTTGGAGTTGGGGCAACCCCTCCATGCCTACGACGGGGCCAGCCTTCGCGGCGGCCGGCTCGGGGCCCGGTTGGCCCGGCAAGGCGAGCACCTGACGACCCTCGACGGGACCGATCGGGTGCTCGCCCGGGAGATGACGGTGGTGGCCGACGGCGACGGGGCCGTCGGGGTGGCGGGCATCATGGGCGGGCGGGACAGCGAGGTGTCCGCCACGACGACCACGGTCGTGTTGGAAGTGGCGTGGTGGGAACCGGCCGCGACCCGTCTGACCCGGAAAGCGTTAGGCGTCGTCACCGAGGCGAGTCAGCGCTACGAGCGCGGCACGGATCTGTGGGGCCTCCCCGACGCGCTCCGGCGGGCGATCGACTTGGTGGTCGCGACGGCGGGTGGCCGGATGATGGACGCCATCGATGTCTGGCCCGAGCCATCCAATCCGCCCCGGGTGTTCCTCCGCCAAAAACGAGTGGCCCAGATCGTCGGGCTCGATCTGTCACTGGCCACGATCGAGCAGGCCATGGTGGCCATCGGGGCCACCGTGCTGGCCAAGCCGGACGACGGCCGCCTGGCAGTTGACGTTCCCGGCTGGCGTCGGGACCTGACGACCGAAATCGATTTGGTCGAGGAAGTGGCCCGGATCTACGGGTACGACCGGCTGCCGGATCAGATCCGGCCCTACCGTCCCGGGGCCCAACTCGATGCCCCGATTGACCGGGCCGCCGCCACGGCCCGGAAGGGATTGGCCGCCGAGGGGCTGTACGAAGTCGTGTTGCTGCCGATCGGTCCGGCCACGAGCGAGCAGGCGGTGCCGGTGCTCAATCCGCTGTCGGCCGATCATGGGTTCCTCCGGGAGCGGCTGCTCCCGGGGCTGGTCCGCGAGGTCGAAGCGAACTGGGCGGCCCAGGTTCGGGACGTCCGGCTGTTCGAGATCGGCACGGCCTTCCAAGCCGCCCCGAGCCGTCCGGTCGAAACCACCCGGATCGCGGCGGTGATCACCGGTTCCCGGGGCCCGGCTCACTGGTCGGAATCAGGCAAGGGTCCGGATCTCGATTGGTGGGATTTGAAGGGTCTGTTCGAGCGGGCGGCGTCCCTGGCGAATCCCGGGGCCCTGGTACAAGTTGAAGGCGGGGAATTGGTTGCGCGGGCCGCCGGGGCTGTGGTGGGCCGGGCGTACCGGTTGACGGGCGACGCGCCGCCGTGGGCGGCTCCGTTGTTCGGCTGGGAAATCGACCTTGACCTGGCACCCCGATCGGTGCCCGCGTTCGTACCGCCGCCGTCGGTTCCGGCGGCCGTTCGCGACCTCGGTCTGGTGGTGCCGTGGTCGGTGACGGCGGATGCGGTGACGGCCGAGATGCGGAAGATCGGCGCCGGGCTGCTCGAGTCGGTCGCGGTGATCGATGAATACCGAGGGGCAGGCGTGGCCGCGGATGCTCGCAGTGTGGCGTTCCGGCTGGTGTTTCGCCGCCGCGATCGGACCTTGAAGGACACGGAAGTGGACAGCGCCGTGACCCGGATTCGGGGCGGCTTGGAGAAACAGCTTGGCGTCACGCTCCGAACATCCTGACCAGGCACTCGAGGCGCTCGAGCGCGTTGCCGGCCTACTCGAAACCGAGTTGGCCGGCTGGCGCCGGCGCTGCCTCAAGGCCGAGTCGTTGGTCGAAGAGGCCAAGAACCGGGTACCCGAAGTCACCACCGGCGACTTGGTGCTGCTCCGGGGCCGGATCAGTGAGGTTGAGTCGGAAAACCAGCGGCTCCGGGACCGGATCGCCGCGGCTCGCGAACAGCTCGAGCAGTTGAAGACCCGGCTTCGGTTCGTCGGCGATCAAGTGACCGGAGAGATCCGGTGAGCGGGCCGAAGCCGGTGGAAGTGGTCATTGCCGGCCAAAAGCTGATGGTGAGTTCCGATCACCCGGCCGAGTACACGCGCGGGGTGGCGGCATATCTCGACTCGGCGGTTCAGCGGATTCGGACGGCGGCCCCGACGATCGACGGTCATCGGGCCACGATCCTTGCCGCGCTCGCGGTCACGGATGAATTGTTTCAGGCGCGCCAGCACGATGCGGCAACCACCCACCGGATCGACGCGGTGGCGGACCAGCTGGCGCGGTTACTTCCCCCGGCAGTACGGGGTCCCCGAGCCCAAGACTAGGTTGCCTCTGGGCCTTACCCGATTCGCGGCGCCTTCGCCGCGTGCGGAGATACACCGATGTCGATCTTCGAATGGCTCCTCGCGGGTGGAGGAGCGGTTGCAGGAATAGTCCTGGCGCTGGTTGGGTACACCGTCATTCTCCGATCCAAGAAGCGCGACGCCGCCGGCCTGATCGAGGCCGCTGAACGCGACGCGTCCGGGGTCGTCACCAAAGCCCGGGACGAGGCCGAGAAGGCCCGCGCCGCCGGGTTGGTCGAAGGCAAGATGGAGGCCCTGAAGCTCCGGGAGGAATTCGACCGTGATCTCGGCCGGCGGCGGGAAGAAGTCGACCGGACCGAACGGCGGCTCGAAGAGCGGGAGCGCGGCCTGACCAAGCGCACCGAGGAGCTCGATCGCCAGTCGAAAGCGGTCTCAGGGCAGCAGGGTGCCCTGGCCCAGAAGGAGCTGACCCTCGAGGCCCGGACCAAGGAAATCGACGCCCTGGTCCATGAGCAGCGGCAGCGGCTGGAGCGGGTGGCCGGTCTGACCGTTGAAGAGGCGCGCCGGGAGTTCATCCAGCGGGTCGAAGACGAGGCTCGGGCCCAGGCCGGGGCGCTCGCGCGGGACATCAAGGACCAAGCCAAAAAGAACGCCGAAAAGGACGCCAAGCGGATCATCGCGATGTCGATCCAGCGGGTGGCCGCCGAGCACACGGCGGAGACGACCGTGGCGGCCGTGGCGTTGCCGAGTGACGAGATGAAGGGCCGGATCATCGGGCGCGAAGGACGGAACATCCGAGCCTTCGAACTCGCGACCGGGGTCGATTTGATCATCGATGACACCCCTGACACCGTGATTGTGTCCTGCTTCGACCCGATTCGCCGCGAGGTGGGTCGGCGGGCGCTCGACGCGCTGATCACCGACGGCCGGATTCACCCGGGCCGGATCGAAGAAATCGTCAAGAAAATCCAGAAGGATCTCGAGGAACAGCTGGTCGAGCTCGGCGAACAGGCCGCGTTCGAGACCGGGATTCACGGGCTCCATCCGGAGATGATCAAGCTGATCGGCCGGATGCGGTATCGGACCAGCTATGGCCAGAATATCTACGAGCACTCGAAGGAGGTCTCGTGGATTGCCGGGATGATGGCGGCGGAACTCCATCTCGACGTGATGCTCGCCAAGCGGGGCGGGCTCCTGCACGACGTCGGCAAGGTGCTGACTCACGAGAGCGAAGGCACTCACGTCCAGCTCGGCGTCGAGATGGCCACCAAGTATCGCGAGAATCCGCTGGTCATCAACTGCATCGCGGCCCATCACGACGATGTGGCCCACGAAACGCCGGAGTCGGTCCTGGTGCAGGCCGCCGACGCCATCAGCGGGTCGCGGCCCGGCGCCCGGCGGGAAGCGTTCGAGACCTACGTCAAGCGGCTCACCAAGCTGGAGGAGATCGCCACCAGCTTCGAGGGCGTCGAGAAGGTCAACGCGATTCAAGCCGGGCGCGAAGTCCGGGTCATCGTCGTGCCCGAGAAAATCAACGACGCGAAAGCCCAAGAGCTGGCCGAGGCGATCGCCAAGCGGATCGAGGGCGAGTTGCAATACCCGGGACAAATTCGGGTCACCGTCATCCGGGAGACCCGCGCCACCGGAGTGGCGAAATGACCGCCAAGCTCCTCGACGGGACCGCCCTGGCCAACGCGATCCGGGCCGACATCGCCCTCGACGTCGCGGCGCTGGTGGCCCAAGGCGTCCACCCGGGACTCGCGGTCGTCATCGTCGGCGATGACCCGGCTAGCCGGGTCTACGTCGCGAGCAAGGGGAAGGCCTGCCTCG
>JANMHX010000058.1:0-3427 GCA_031375485.1 Gemmatimonadota bacterium
TCGATCAGCGCGGCCAGGTCGTCCGTCATCTTCTCGTACGTAAGGGGACCGTCGCTGTCAGCGGAGCGCCCCTGGTCGCGACTATCCATCGCGATCACCCGGTAACGCTTCTTGAAGAAATCAATCTGGGCGGCCATCCAGCCGATGCTCCCGCCGTTCCCGTGCACCAGCAGGAGTGGCTGGCCCTCGCCGTAGGTCTCGTAGTAGAGCGAGACGCCGTCGTGCGTGAACGTGCCGCTTGCCGGCCCGTTTGCACCGTACGAGACGGCGGGAACCGGGGCGGCCGGCCGGTCGTTTGGCGGCTCGGCCGTTCGGCCGCAGGCGGCCGTTTGGAGGAACCCGACGCCGAGTAGTACCGTGCGAGACCAGGAGGTCATGGCCGACTCCGTATGGATGTGGACGTACCGTGCCGTCGTGTTGCCCTTCTGTGGGCCCGAGCATTGGTCTGCTGTTCCAATGTAGCGATACCCGCGGGTGAGCACCTCCTCGAGGGTCAGCGAAAGCAGCGGGCCCTGGCCCTGAGCGAGGACGGTCAGCACCAACACCCGCCGATCCATGGCGATCCGGTAGCGCCGCCGGGCCAGGCCACCGCGATCGAGGTGCGGCATCGGGTGCCAGTCGGCTTCGATCTACCTCTCCTCGTCAGAACCCCTCGGCCAAGGTCCGGATTTCGGCACTGAACCCGGGATCGTCATCAGCAATCGACCGCCGCACCCCGACCGAATTTCGTGACACAGCTGGGACGAAGCAATAATAGGGTCGTGGTGTCGGCCCGCAATACTACCGCGTCGTTCGCCGAGCGGCATCCACCCCCTAGCCGGACCAATTCCATGAACCGTACCGTTCAGAGCCTTTGGCTCACCCTTGCCTTCGGCGTTCTTGCCGTCGGATGCTCGAAGGATACGTCCAGCCTTCCCACCGATTCCACGGTAGCGCTGGATCGAGGCCGCGGTGACAACGATCGCGACCGCGGCGACGACGAGGGGGATGAGGAGGACCGCCCGGTCACCTACGCGGTCATCGGCGACGTTCCCTACACCGACTCCAAGCTCAACGGTGGGCCGTCCCTCCCGACCCTGATCGCCGCGATCAATGCGGACGCCGAGGTCCGGCGGGTCATCCATATCGGCGACATCAAGGCCGGCAGCGCACTGTGTACCGACGCCTACTTCCAGGACATCGCGACCCAGTTCGCCACCTTCGCCGATCCGCTCGTCTACACGCCCGGAGACAACGAGTGGACCGACTGCCACCGCGCCAACAACGGCGGGTACAATCCGCTCGATCGGCTTGCCAAGATCCGGGAACTGTTCTTCCCGACCCCGGGCCGCACCTTGGGCGCCAAGCCAAAGCCGATCAAGGCCCAGGCCGGCTTCCCGGAAAATCAGATGTGGGAGCGGGCCGACGTGATGTTCGCCGCGCTCCACATCATCGGCTCGAACAACGGCCGGGCTCGGTGGTTTGGTGACCGTCCCGCGCCGAACACCGGTGAGACAGCGGCGGAAACCGCTTCGCGGGAGGCCGAATACCTGGCTCGGAACCCGGCGAATATCGCCTGGCTCGAAAAGACCTTCCGGCAGGCCTCCGAGGAAAATGTGAAGGGGATCGCGTTGTTCTTCCAGGCCGACATGTGGCACCCGGAGGACCGAGCCGCCGGGGCCGAGTTCACGGCCCACCAGGAATTCGTGGCCCGGTTGTCCCAACTGGCGACCGCCTTCGGCCGTCCCGTGCTCCTGATCAGCGGCGACTACCACAATTACCGGGTCGACGTCGGGGTGCCGTGGTTCACCACGTACTACAATGTCCCCGCTCCGGCGAACGTGACCCAAATCATCATCGACCGGAGCATCGAGATCAACCGAACCGGCGCGCCCGACGCCACGCCGATCAACTATCTCAAGCTCACGATCAACCCGACGACCCCCGGCGTCTTCAGCTGGACGCAGGTCAACGTTCCATAACACCTCGGGGCGGCGGCGGGGCCTGCCTGGGCCCCGCGCGTTGGCAAACGCCGGTGTGGGAGGGTATGGCCGGGATGTTTCCGTTCGTCACCTTCAGCGTGAATCCCGGCGGGGTCCCGGACATGAGGGTGTACGGGGTCGGCACGTTGCTCCGCGACCCCCGCTGACCGGCTCGCCGGTCGGGTTCGGTTCGGGAACGACGGGACTTGGTCGTTGGGTCACGAGTCGCCTCCCGAGTTCGCGGACGCCCTGCGCCAACCAAAATAGAACAGACTCACGACCGCCACGAAGCCGGCCACCGCGAGTAGTTCAGCCCGTGCCGCGGTCGCGAGGAGCACGAGGGTGAGGCCGAGGGCGGCCGGCCGGATCAGGGCGGCGCCCGGCAGCGCGAGCGGGGCGCGGTCGGACACCAGGCCCTCCCGCCGCAGCTTGAACAGCGCCAGGATCACCGCCAGGTAGATCGTCAGCACCCCGACGGCGTTGAGAATGGCGAGCTGTTGGAAGGTGCCCAAGATCGTCAGCAGCAGGGCCACGGCACCATAGACGGCGATCGCGACCCACGGCGTCTGGTACCGCGGGTGGACCGCGCCCAATCCCTTCGGCAACAAACCGTCGGATGCCAGGGCATAGAGCGATCTCGGCGTCGCCAACAGGTCACCGCTGACGAAGCCGGTGGTCGACACCACGGCGCCCGCCACCATCAAGCCACGCCCCACCGGACCGAACACCCGCTCGGCCACCTCGGCGAGCGGGGCGGCGCCGAAGCTGGCGAGGTCGGCGCCGAGAACGCCCTGGGCCACCAGGTGAATGCCGATGTAGAGCGCGGCGGTGACGGTGACGCCAAGCAATGCCGCGATCGGAACGGTCCGAGCCGGGTTCTCGACTTCTCCGGTCGGCGTCAAGGCAATCTCCATTCCGGTCAGGGCGAACACCAGCAACAAGGACGCTCGCCCCAGTCCGCCAACGGTCGGCGGATCGGTCCAGGCGAGATTGGCGACCTGAACCGAGCCAAGGCCCGCGACGAGGAGAATCAGGAGCGGCGCCAACTTGAGCACCGTGAGGATCACGACCGCGCGAGAGCCGGCTTCGGCGCCCCGAATGTTGAGGAGGATAAAACCCGCGAACAACAGCACGAGGAAGAGCGCGCGGGGGGCTCCACTGCCGAGGCTCGGCGCGACCGTCGCCAGGGTTCCCACCAACACGTTGGCGACCGCGGCAACGCCGACGACCCCGTTGGCAACCAGCATCAGCGTCGCCACCACGAACCCAGCCCATGGCCCAAAAGCGCGCTCGACGTAGGCGTACGCGCCACCCGTGGCGGTGACCCGGCTTCCCGCTTCGGCGAAGCACAGCGCCACGGTCAAGACGAGCGCGGCGGCGACCAGGTAGGCCAGCACCGCGGCCGAGCCGAGTTCCTTGGCCACGGTGGCCGGCACGACGAAGATCGCCGAGCCGATGATGAAGTT
>JANMHX010000332.1:0-2748 GCA_031375485.1 Gemmatimonadota bacterium
GTCGTCGCCGCCGGGGTGGTGGTCGGCTATGTCGGGTTCATCGGGGCGCCCGCCCCGGCGCTTCGGGCCACGATTCTCGCCGTGCTGACCGCCGTCGAGCGTCGCCGCCAGCGCGCCCCGGCACCGGGGCCGCTGTTTGCCGTGGTCCTGGCCCTGGTGCTCGGCTTCGATCCGTTTGCCGTGGTCGACCTCGGGGCGTGGCTGTCGGGCTTGGCCCTCTGGGGCGCCACGGCGGCCACCGCGTGGACCGACCGATCCCTCCACCAGGCGCCCTGGCTCCGGGTCGTGTCGGCCTCGGTGGGGGCCACCGTCGCCACCGCCCCGGTGACGGCATTCGCGTTAGGCAACGTGGCGTTGATCGGAATCGGGCTCAACATCGTGGCCATTCCGGTGGCCGGGTTGGCCGTGCCGGCCGTGATGATGAGTCTCGCGACCGCGCCCCTGGGTCCGACGGTGGCCGGTGCGTTCGCGGCGGCCGGCGGGGGTTTGCTGGCGGGTCTCGAGTTGCTGGCCGATTGGGGCGCGGGGGTTCCCGGGGGGGCCTTGTCGTTTGCCCCCGGGATGGGGCCGGCGCTGGCGGCGGCGGCCGTCGTGATCGGGGCCGGCTGGGCGTTCGGCACCCGGCACCCGGCGGCGGAGGCCGCCGGCCGGCTCGGGCTCGGACTCGCCATCGTGGCCTTTGCACACCTCGCCATGGGGATCGCGGAGCCTCACGCCGGTTCCCGTCTCACATTACATTTTCTGAACGTTGGGCAAGGCGACGCCGCGCTGCTGGAAACACCTCACGGGCATTGGGTGCTGATCGACACGGGGCCGGCCGACCCCCGCGGCGATGCCGGTCAGCGAACCATTGTCCCGTTCCTCCGCGCCCGAGGGGTACGGCGGCTCGACGCGATGATCCTCTCGCACGCCCACCGGGATCATGTCGGCGGGGTGGCGGCGGTGCTCGAAGCGGTCCAGGTGGACCACGTGTTCGAGCCGGGCGTGCTGACCGCCGAACGAAGTTATGTCGAGTTGCTTGAACAACTCGAGGCCGGCGGCGCGGCCTGGCGGCCGATGCGGGCCGGTGACCGGATCGATGTCGATGGCGTCGGGCTCGAGATCGTTCATCCGACGGCCGGGTGGAGCCGGTGGGGTGAGGACCTGAACGAAGACTCGGTGGTGCTCGTGGTGCGAAGCGGGCCGTTCGCCGCGGTGTTCCCGGGCGACGCCGGCTTTCCGGTCGAGGAGCGGATTGGCCCGGCCATCGGCCAGGTCGACGTCCTCAAGGTCGGCCACCATGGATCCCGAACGGCCACCGGCTCGGCGTGGCTCGGGCAATTGACGCCTCGCGTGGCGGTGGTCAGCAGCGGAATCAACCGGTATGGCCACCCGGCGCCCGAGACCCTCGGCCGGCTGGCGGCCGGTCGGGTGTCGGTCTGGCGTACCGACGCGGAAGGCACCGTGTCAATCGAGGTTGGGGACAGTGGCATGCGGGTGCGGGGCCGGCGGCGGGCGGCGGACTTTCCCATTTTCTGACGGGCCAACGACGATATGGCGATTTTTGGCGGACCGATTATCACGATCGAACGCTTCATTCTCGAGCAAGAGCAGCTGTTTCCGGAGGCCACCGGGGAACTCTCGAATCTGCTCTATGACTTCGCTCTGGGGGCCAAGATCATCGCCGCCTCGATCCGGCGGGCCGGGTTGGTCAACATCTTGGGGTCGGCCGGGAGCACCAATGTCCAGGGGGAAGAGCAGAAGAAGCTCGACATCATGGCGAACGAGACCCTGACCAGCGTTATGGGGCACACCGGCCGGGTGTGTGTGATGGCCTCCGAGGAAGACGAGGAGTTGATCCCGGTGCCGCCGGGCTGGCCGTCGGGCAAGTACGCCGTGTTGTTCGATCCGCTTGACGGGTCGTCCAACATCGACGTCAACGCCTCGGTCGGCACCATCTTCTCGATCTACCGCCGCGAGTCGACGGTCGGGCAAGGAACCCTCGCCGATGTCCTGCAGCCCGGGCACAAGCAAGTGGCCGCCGGATACGTGATGTACGGGTCGAGCGTGATGCTAGTGTATACCACGGGCCACGGGGTCCATGGATTCACCCTCGATCCGACGATCGGCGAGTTCTTGCTCTCGCACGAGAACCTCCGGATACCTGAGGTCGGGACCTACTACAGCGCCAACGAGAGCAACTTCGGCCGTTGGAACAAAGGGATTCAACGGGCCGTTCGGGGCCTCCACGGCGATATGCCAGACCGAATCAAAGGAAAGAACAGCCGGTACATTGGTTCGCTGGTCGCCGACTTCCACCGGAACTTGATTGCCGGCGGCATTTTCCTGTATCCGGCCGACACCAAGAACGTGAATGGGAAACTCCGCCTGACCTACGAGGCGAATCCGATGGCGCTGCTCGCCGAGCAGGCCGGTGGCGCGGCGACGGACGGCCGCCGCCGGATCCTCGACTTCCAGCCCGAGGCGCTGCACCAGCGGGTTCCGCTGGTCATCGGATCGAAACGGGACGTCGAGTTCGTCGCCGCGGTCTTGGAGGAATGGGAGGCCGAGTCGTGACGGAAGGGAATCCGGGTCTGGTGCCGATGAAGCCGGTGGTGAGCCAGGACGATTGGGCCGGTGATGTCGGCCAACCCGGCGAATGGCCGTATACCCGCGGGGTTCAGCCGACGATGTATACCGGCAAGCTCTGGACGATGCGCCAATACGCCGGTTTTGGAACCGCCGAGGCGACCAATCGCCGGTTTCAAA
>JANMHX010000160.1:0-4264 GCA_031375485.1 Gemmatimonadota bacterium
GCCGACTGGCCCGCGTCGTCGACGCCCGATCCGCTCACGTTGAACGACACCGCCGTGAACCCGGCCCGGGCGAGTCGCTCGGTGAACGGGGGAAACATGCCCCAGTCCTTGAAGCCCTTGAAGCCATGGAGGACGATGACCGCGGGGGCCGGCTCCCGCCGGTTGGTGGTCCGGACGTCGATGAAGAGGGGGCCGAGCGTACCGGAAATCGTGGATTTGGTGAGGGTTGGGGTTGCCATGACAGCAACTTGAACCGAGCGGGTTTCAATTGCCAGGCCGCTGGCACTGGCGGCGCGGTCGATTAGTATTGCATTCGCCTCTGCCGTACTCTGAATGGAGGGACCGTTCTGCGTGCTTCCCATCCCACTCTGACCGCTGCCAGCCGGGCGGTGACCGAACAACGCGACGCGATGGCCGCCCGGTGGATCGAGTGGATCGGTGACCGGATTGCGGGAACGCCGTCGGCCCCAGTCGAAGCCACCCACGCTGAGTTCCATCTGATTCTCGATACTTTCGCGGCGTTGATCGGACCGCTCCGGCGCGAAGTGAAGCCGTTGTGGAACCGGATTACCACGGGGTATGGCCGGCATGCGGCCACCCGAGGCCTCGCTGCTGGTGAAGTCGTTGAGGAAATGCAGTACCTTCGCGAGTTGTTGATCCGCTACTTGGCGCCGGCCATTGCGGCGCTCCGGCCGCGGCAAGGGATGGCCTTGTTGCTGCGGCTCAATCGGCTGGTGGACCGCGGCGTGGCCATGGCCGTGGTGGGCTACACCGACGCCATGGTGGCCACGCTCCTCCCCCGATCGGACGACGCCGAGGTGGCGGTCGTTACCGCGGAGTCAATCATGGCGCACTTGGCCGGTCTTCGGGTGGACCTCGATCGCATCGTGACCGCGTCAGCGCGGGGATAGGCGGCAGGTACGCCCTCCTGGCAATCGCGCCTCTTCGCCCGGTACGCCCGCCTCGTCATCCGCCGGGCCGACTGGGGTAACTCGACGGCCTTGGCCCGGCGGGCCCGCCGACTCTTCGGCCTTCCCCCGATCCTCCGGAAGCTGCCCCTTCGCGGCATCGGTCATCAGCGGGTGGCGGACGGCACCATCCGGGGCGAATGGCTGATCCCGCCCACACCCGCCTCAGGCGTCATCCTCTATGTCCATGGTGGCGGCTACGTCGCGGGCTCGGCGGCCAGCCACCGGACCGTCACCGCCGCCCTGGCTCGGGCCACCGGTTGCCGGGTGTTTGCCGCCGACTACCGGCTCGCCCCGGAGGCACGGTTCCCGGCGGCCCATGACGACGTGGCCGCCGTCTATCACTGGTTGGTGACCCGGGGCGCCCCGGGAGAGCGGATCGTGATTGCCGGCGAGTCCGCCGGAGGGGGCCTGGTACTCGCATTAGCGGTGCATGCCCGGGATCAGGGTTGGCCGGCGCCGGCCGCGGTCGTGGCGTTCTCACCGTGGACCGATCTCGCGGGCACCGGTGCGTCACTCACCGGCAACGCCGGCCGGTGCGCGATGTTCCAGCCCGAAAATATCGGCGGGTTCGCGGCGGCATACCTTGGCCCCGCTTCGGCGACGGATCCGCGGGCCTCGCCGCTCTTCGCCGACCTCCGGGGGTTGCCGCCGTTGTTGGTCCAGGTGGGTTCGACGGAGCTGTTGCTCGACGATGCCCGCCGGCTTCATGAGGCGGTGCTCCGGGGTGGCGGGTCGAGCCGGCTCACGGTGTACGACGACGCAGCGCACGGCTGGCAGCTGATGGCGCCGTTCGTGCCCGAGGCGCGGGCGGCCATCGCCGAGGCGGCGGCGTTCCTCGTCAAGGCGATTCGGTGACCAACAGTCCGGTCGACCAGCTAACCGGGGCGCTTGGCGACCGGTATCAGATCATCTCGGAGATCGGCGCCGGGGGGATGGCCACCGTGTATCGGGCCCGCGATCTCAGGCAGCAGCGGCTGGTGGCGCTCAAAGTGCTCCGTCCGGAACTCTCCGCGGTCCTCGGAGCCGACCGATTCCGCCGGGAGGTCCGGCTCGCCGGCCAGCTGGCCCATCCGTTGATCCTGCCGGTGTTGGACTCGGGCGAAGTGTCTCTGCCCGGGGGTCCGCCCCTGCTCTGGTACACCATGCCGCTCGCGACCGGGGAATCCCTCCGCGACCGGCTGATCCGGGGAGGGGTGCTGCCGCTCGACGAGGCCCGCCGGGTGGCGATCGAGGTGGCCGATGCCCTCGAGTATGCCCATCAGCAAGGCGTCGTACACCGCGACATCAAGCCCGAGAACATCCTGCTGATGGGCGGCCATGCCGTGCTCACCGATTTCGGGATCGCGCTCGCGTTAGGCGAGGACACCGAACGACTGACCTCGACCGGGTTTTCCCTGGGCACTCCGGCCTACATGAGCCCCGAACAGGTCAGTGCGGAGCGAACCATCGACGGCCGATCCGACATTTACTCGTGGGGTTGTGTCCTGTACGAGATGTTGGTGGGCGAGCCACCCTTCACCGGCCCGACCCCGATGGCCATCATGGCACGGGCCATGACCGAACGCCCCCGGGCGATGGCGGTGGTGCGGCCGGAGACCCAAGCGTTCGAGGCGGTGGTGAGCAAGGCACTGGCACGGCTCCCCGCCGATCGGTTCGGAACGGCGCGCGCCGCCGGCGAGGCCGTGACGGCAACCGCGCTCCCAGGCCTTGAGCGGAGTCCGGTCCCCCGGCGGCGGCGGGGCATCTGGGCCGCGGTCATTGCCCTCGGTGCGCTGGCGGCAAGCGCCGGGGTCTGGCGTCTCCGATTTGCCGGCGGAGACCACACCCCGGCTCGCGTGTTGGTGCTTCCCTTCCGGAACGCGGGCCCGGCCGGCGACCCGGTGTACCCCGAGGCGCTCGCCGCTTCGATTCGCGGCCGGATCGCCTCCCTGCCCGGCGTCGAAGTCATTTCCGATGCCTCGTCGCGCTCGTCGGCCGACGACTCACCGGTCGAAGCCGCTCGACAGGTCGGTGCCCAATACGTCCTGACTGGGACGGTGCTGTGGCGCACGGGTGACTCGGCGGCGGTTCGCGTGGTCCCCGAGTTGGTCGAAGTGTCGGCATCGCCGGGAGGCCAGGTCCGGTGGCAGGGCCAATACGATTTAGTGACTGATCAACTGACCAAGACCGAGGGCTCCATCGCCGAGGAGGTCGGCCGGGAACTCGGGCTGAGCCTCGAGGCGGCGCAATTGGTTCGGGTTCGGCGGCCGCCCACCACCAGCGTGGCGGCCTATCACGCCTACCTTCGAGCCCTCCGAGGAACCGGTGACCGGAGCCGCGGGATGGACGAGGCGATCCAACTCGATTCGAACTTCATGGCGCCCTGGGGCGAACGGGTGAAGACGGCCGCTTTCCAATACCGAACGGTGCCAACCGCCGCCAACGCTCGAGCAGCCGACCTGGTCGTGAGCCAGCTGGGCAGTCGGGGCGACGACGATGCCACCGTGCAAACCGGCTTGGGGATCTACTACCGACACCGGGGGAGGAATTGGGATACCTCGTTGGCGCACTTCAGCCGCGCCCGAGCGCTGGCGCCGGGCAGCGGTGACATCCTCACGTTCATGGTCCCGGTCGTCGTGGCGTTGGGTCGGTTCGAGGAGGGGCTCCGTCTCGCCAAGCAAGCCGCGCTGCTCGACCCCCGGAGTAGTTCGGGCCTCATTCGCGTTGGCCGGGTCTTCAACTTTCTCCGCCAGTACGATTCGGCCGCCGTCTACCTGACCCGGGCATTCGGCCTCCCGGGCCGACCACCGTGGTTTGGATATTTGGAGCGAGCGCAGACGGACGCTCTCCGAGGCGACCTGGCGGCCGCTCGGAGTTGGTTTCCACGACTGGAGCCACCGTCGCGCCTCAGGACCTCGGCGGCCGTGGCCGCCGCCTACCTGCAGCCTTGGCTGCTCGACAGCGCCACCGCGGCCGGGCTCGAACGGAACCCAGCGGAATTTGAAGACCCGGCCCGCGGCCTGGCGGTGCGGGCCATACTCGCATGGCTCCGGAACGATCGCACCCGGCTGACCGCCCTGGCGGATTCCGCCATTTCCGTCTTGACCGAGGCGGTGGCCGGGAACCCCACCGACGACGGCTTTCACCTGGCGCTCGGCATGATGTGGGGACTCCAAGGCCGTTCGAAAGAGGCACTGGCCGAGGTCGACCAAGCGCTGGCCCTCCGGTCGCTCGACAACGATGCCTGGGACGGCGCAGCCAACGAGTTGACCGCGGCGGAGATCGCGGCGGTAGCCGGCGCCTCGGATCGGGCG
>JANMHX010000179.1:0-1597 GCA_031375485.1 Gemmatimonadota bacterium
GGCTCGGCGTCTTCGCCGGAGGACTCCACCTGGGCGCGAACCGCATCCAGGGTGAGGCCATGGTGGCCCAGCACTTGGGCGCCGATGTTCCCACCCTCTCGAAACATCCCGAGGATCAAGTGCTCGACGCCGATGGCGGGCCGCTTGAGGTCCCGGGCGTCCTGCTCGGCAAGCCCCAACACCTGTTTGAGGCGCGAGGTGTAGGGGCGGGATGCCTCGGGGGCCAGCACGGCGGAGCCACGGAGCACGGTGGCATCGAGGTCGCTCCGAACCGCGGCGAGATCGACGCCCAGTCGGCCAAGCATGGCGGCAGAAGCCGGGTGGGCGGGGAGCACCAGCGCGAACGCGAGATGTTCCGTTCCGAGGTATTCGTGGCCGCGGAGAGCCGCCTCGCCAGCGGCGGCCGCGATGAATTGACGAGCGTCCGGCGTCAGCGGTAAGCCTCCGGCGTCCAGGGAAGGGCTCATTTACCGTAGAGGGTCCGGAGCCCGCGGACCACTGCCGTGCCCACCACGTCCACGTGACCCATGCCGGGGTGGAATTCAGTCACCAGCTTGAGCCCCGGATACTTCCGCCCGGCGAGCACGCCGGCTAAGTGGGCCGTCCCACTGACGATCTTCCCAATGCCCTCGAGATCGGGGTCTCCCGCCTCGAGCACGCCGGCGGACAGGTAGATCCCGACCGGGAGGTCCTTATGGTCTTTCGCATACCGGGCCTCCTGGCGAAAGGTGTCGCCGTCGCCGTAGGCCATCGCCGGGCTCGAAATCACATACTTCTTGAACGGGGAGTTCGGTTGGAAGATCGCCCAGGACGCGAAGAAGCCGCCGGCCGACACCCCGAACAGGCCGAGCTGGTTGGGATCGATCGGATACTTGGCGGCCACGAGGGGGATCAGCTCCGACACGATGACGTTCAGAAATCGGGGCGCCCCGCCCGCGCACTTGGCCGGTTCGGTCTTCATCTCGGCGCAGAGCTTCGACACCAGCTGGCCGAAGGGATCCTTCATGTCCCAGTCCGGCGGCGAAAACTCGTAGATCCGCCGCTGGGTCCAGAGGGCTTCGCCCTCATCAGCCCCGGTCCCGATGCTGATCACGAACGGGCTCTCGATCACCCCGGCCAAACTCCGAGCAGCGGTGTTGACCGACGCAAAGGCCCAGTCGCCGTCCGTTGAGATCAGCGCTTGGTACTTCTTGCCGTTACCCGCCTGGTAGCCCGGCGGGAGGCCGACACTGACCGAGAACCGGACGCCCATCGACGGCGACTGAAAGGTGAAGGCCTGCACTTGCCCGAGGGGCACGGGCCGGGACTCGAGTTGCTGCGCGATGACCGGCGCCGCGGACAGGGTCAGGAGGAGCGCCGGCACGGCGGCGAAAACAGCAATCGTGAGTCGCATCAATGGGCCAGGTAGAAGTCGGAGAAAGATAAGCTTCTCGGGGCGGCCCGACGGCCTGGCGGACGGCCAAGGCGGCCGGTAGCTTCCTCACCGTCTGACGTTCCATCACCCACCCGGCCCGAGACCTCCCGACCGATGCGCCTACTCGCCCCAATCCTTGCTGGCGGATTCCTGCTCTCGTGCGCCAAGGCCGCGCCCGGCCCC
>JANMHX010000183.1:0-8324 GCA_031375485.1 Gemmatimonadota bacterium
GACCTGGCGAGACCATCACGACTTTCGCGACGAGGACGTGGCCTGGTTGGCCCGGGCCGCTCGGAAGTCGGACTTTGTCGTCTTGACCGAGAAAGACGCGGTCAAGCTCCGGGACCGATGGCCGGCCAGCATTCCGGAGCCTTTGGTCGCGGATTTGGTGGTAACGTGGGAGGAAGGCGAGGCGGAGATCGTGGCCCGGCTCGACCGCCTCCACACCCCCGGCCAACTGTTGTAACTTTATCGTCCTTCACGACTTGGAAGAGAAACGGGAGCCCTGATGACAGCCGCAGGTGGGAACATCCGACCAGAGCGAGACACCCATCTCGGGGGGGAAAATCCCTTCGAGTCGATGATGGCGCGGTTCGACGTGGCCGCCAAGAAGCTCAACCTCGAGCACAACGTGTACAGCGTGCTCCGTCACCCCGAGAAGCAGTTGATCGTGGCCTGCCCGATTCTTCGGGACAACGGCCAGGTGGAGGTGTTCACCGGGTATCGGGTGCTGTACAACACGGCCCGCGGACCGGCCAAGGGCGGCATTCGGTTCGACATGGGGGTCACGCTCGACGAGGTCAAGGCCCTGGCGGCCTGGATGACGTGGAAGTGTGCCGTCGTCAACTTGCCGTTTGGCGGGGCCAAAGGCGGCATTCTCTGCGATCCCTCGACGATGTCGATGGTGGAACTCGAGCGGCTGACCCGCCGGTATACGTCGGGGATCATCGATTTCTTGGGGCCCGACTCCGACGTACCCGCGCCGGACGTCAATACCAACGAGCGGATGATGGCTTGGATCATGGATACCTATTCCATGCACAAGCGCCATACCGTAACCGCGGTCGTGACCGGGAAACCGGTGGAGATGGGCGGGTCGTTAGGTCGGCGGGAAGCGACCGGCCGGGGCTGCATGCTGGTGACTCGCGAGGCGCTCAAGGGTCTCAACATGCCGATCGACCGGCGCACCCGGGTCGTGGTGCAAGGGTTCGGCAACGTGGGGTCGATCAGTGCCAAGTTGATGCAAGACCTCGGGCTCCGGATCGTGGCGGTGAGCGATAAGGACGGCGGCATCTACAACAAAGAGGGCTTCGACGTGAACGCCTTGGTCGCTCACGTGAAGGAGCACAAATCCCTCAAGACCTACCCTGCGGCCGACCGGATTTCCAACGAGGAACTCCTCGCGCTCGATTGCGAAGTCCTGGTGCCGGCGGCGCTCGAGAACGTGATCACCGAGGACAATGCCGGAAAGATCAAGGCCAAGATCATTTGCGAAGGCGCCAATGGTCCGACGTCGGCGACCGCCGACCAGATCCTCCAGGACAAGGGTATCCTCGTCATCCCGGATATTCTCGCCAATGCCGGCGGGGTGACCGGGAGCTACTTCGAATGGGTCCAGGATCGCGGTGGCTACTTCTGGGATGAAGAGACCGTGAATACTCGCTTGGAGCGGATCATGGTCGAGTCATACAACGAGGTCGCCGGCATGTCGGCCACCCATGGCGTCAGCATGCGGATTGCGGCCTACATGGTGGCCATCGACCGAGTCGCCAAAGTCCACCGGCTCCGCGGAATGTATGCGTAGGTGTTGGTCGCCGTGATCACCACCCTGATCGCGGTTGGGAAGCTCAGGCCGGCGTTGCAGGAGGCGTGCGATGACTACCTCGCGCGCCTTCGCCGCTATGGCGAGGTCGTGTCCTCTGAAGTGCGGGAAGCCCCGGCCAGCGCATCGGCCCCCGAGCAGCGGCGAACGGAGGCGAAGCGCCTGTTGGACAAAGTTCCCGACCGCGCCGTCGTCATCGCGCTCGATCGCACCGGTACGGGATGGACCAGCGAAGGCCTCGCCAGCCACCTGGGCCGCTGGCGGGAGGGGGCGCGGCCCCTCGCGCTCGTGATCGGCGGGTCGACCGGGCTCGATGTCACCGCGCTCGCCCGGGCTGATCACCGCTGGAGCCTGGGGCCGCTCACGCTGCCGCATCAACTGGCCCGGTTGGTGGTGCTCGAACAGTGGTATCGTGCCTGGACGATTCTCCGTGGCGAACCGTATCACAAGTAGATCGGACCCGATGGGCGATTGGTTTCAGGAATGGTTCGGCGAGGAATACCTTCAGCTCTATCCCCATCGGGACAGCCTCGACGCGGAGCAGATGGTGGCGCTGATCGAACGCACGTTGCCGGACCAGCCGCCGGGCCGGGTACTGGACATCTGTTGCGGCGCCGGCCGGCATGCGCTCGCGTTTCGGGATCGCGGCTTCGGGCCGATCGGGGCCGACTTGTCGGCGCATTTGCTCGAGCGGGCCCGGGAAGTGGCCCACGTGCCGCTGGTGCGGGCCGACCTTCGGGCGTTGCCGTTTCGGCCGCGGTCGGTGGGGCTCGTGGTCAATTTGTTCACCAGCTTCGGGTACTTCGAGCATGATCACGAGCATCTGGCCGCCCTCCGGGAGATGATCGGGCCGCTCCGTCGAGGGGGCTGGTTCGTCATCGACTATCTCAACGCGTCGCAAGTCATCGAATCACTGAACAGCCGCGAGGAGACGACGTTGGGTGACACCCCGGTCGTCATCGAGCGGTGGCTCGAAGACGGGGACCGCTTCGTCATCAAGACGATCACCACCCCGGACGGGCGCCAGTTTCTGGAACGGGTCCGGCTCTATCCGCCGGCTGAGTTGATCGCCTTGGTCGAGCAGGCGGGCGGCCGGGTCCGCCATCAGTTTGGGGACTATGACGGGGGGCCGCCCGGCCCCGATCAGCCCCGAGTCATTCTCTTCGCCGAGGCCGCGGCATGTTGAGTTTCGTCGATACGCCGTTAGGCACCACGCCGGCATGGCCGGTGCCGCGGCCGGGCGGCCTGGCCGCCGCGCTGCTGCCGGCGTTTGTCGGCGGCACCGACGTGCTGCGCGAGAAGCTTCGCCGGCCCGATGTCTTGGTGGTGACGACCGGTCAACAGCCGGGTCTGTTTACCGGCCCGCTCTACACGATCCACAAAGCCTTGTCGGCTCGGGCGATGGCGGCGTTGCTGGAGGAACGGTGGCATCGCCCCGTCGTGCCGGTCTTCTGGCTGGCCGGCGACGACCACGACTTTGTCGAAGCCGCCGGGGCGCATTGGTTTGGACCGGACGGGGCGGTCGTCGCGGCGGCCCTCGACCCGCGGCCGGCCGACGCGCCCCAGCGGCCGATGTCCCGCGAGCCGGTGCCGCCGGAGGCCGCCGATCTGCTGGCCCAGTTGGTCGCGGCGCTCCCGGCGGGGCAGGCGAGAGATCAGACGGCGGAGTGGCTGGCCCGGCACTACCGGCCGGACGCGACCCTCGCGGCGGCGTTCGGGGGGGCGTTGGCCGAGGTCCTGAGTTCCCTGGGCGTCATCTGCTTCGACCCGACCGGCACGTCTGCCAAAGCCGCCGCGGTGCCGACACTGATGGCGGCCGTCCGCCGGGCCAAGGCGCTCGACCGCCTGCTGGTGACCCGGGCTGCCGACCTCGACGCCCGCGGCCAGGCCGTGAGCGTCAAGGTCGGTGACGGGGCCACGTTGGCCTTCCTCGACGGTCCCGGTGGCCGGGATCGGCTCGTGCTCGATCCCGGCGGCTTTCGAACTCGGCGGAGCGGGGAAGTCGTGCCGGAAGCCGAGCTCGAGCGGATTGCCCGCGAAGAGCCGACCCGGCTTTCGCCGAACGTCTTGCTCCGCCCAGTCATCGAGAGTGCCTTGTTGCCGACGGTCGGCTACATCGCGGGACCCGGGGAGCTTCGGTATCTCGCCCTCGCCGAGGTGTTGTACGAGGCGCTCGACGTCCCGAAGCAGGCGGCGATCCCCCGCTGGTCCGGGGTGGTGGTCGAGCCACGGGTCGCCCGGAGCCTCGAGAAATTCGGCACGACGGCCGCGGAGGTCTCCGAGGCGGGTGCCGAGGTGGAACGGCGAGTCCTCCATGGGCTGGTGCCGGCGGATTTCGACCCGGCCTTCGCCGATGCCAAACAGGCGATCGCCGCGGCCTACGACCGGATCGTGGCCGTGGCGAAGGCCATCGATCCGACGCTCGAACGACCGGCGACCGCCAGCCGGGGCGGGGCGGAGAACGGATTGGCCGACCTCGAGAAGCGGCTCCTGCAGGCCCAGAAACGCCGGCAAGGGGAAGTGATGGCGCAGTGGGAACGGGCTCGCGCGGCGATTCGGCCGGCTGGGGCGCCTCAGGAGCGCATCGTTGGCCTTCCGGCGTTTGCCGGACGATATGGTTTCGACTTCCTGCCCGCCCTCGCGGACTGGATCGTCTCATGGTACCGTCGCGCCCTTGAAGGTGGGGCGCCGCCCGCCTAGACTCGGACCCATGGCGTTCCTCGGTCTGATTATCCTGGCGGCCCTTCTGATTCCCGTGGCGGTGGTGTTGGTGGACTCGCCGATCGGGAAGGCGCTGGCCCGCCGCCTCGAAGGACCGAACTACACGCCCCCCGACCTGGCGGCCCTCGCGAAAAAGGTTGAGTTGCTGGAGACCGAGGTCGATGACCTTGGCCGCTCCGTCGCAGCGCTTCGAGACGAGAATCAGTTTTTGCAGAAACTGATCGAGGCCCAGCCGAGCCGGCCCACCTTGCCACCCCGAACCGACACCTGACCAGCGGGCGCCGCGGCGCCGCGGCGGTGGTCGCGGCCGGGATTTTCGCGAGCCGCGTCGTCGGGTTGGTGCGGCAACGCGTCTTGAGTCACTATCTCGGCCAAAGCGCGGTCGCCGACGCCTTCAACGCGGCGTTCCGGATTCCGAACGTGCTCCAGAACCTGTTCGGGGAAGGCGCGCTCTCCGCGTCGTTCATTCCGGAGTACGTCAGGCTTCGATCCTCGGGCGATGAGGCGGGGGCGCGGCGGCTCGCGGGGGCGGTTGCCGGGTTGTTAGGCACGGTGGTGCTGGCGCTGGTCGCCCTCGGCGTGGCTGGCGCCCCCTGGTTGGTCGATATCCTGGCGCTCGGTTTTTCCGGCCCCACCAGGGAACTGACCGTCGCGCTGGTCCGGATCCTGTTCCCGGGCATCGGTCTCCTCGTCCTGTCCGCCTGGTGTCTCGGGATCCTCAACAGCCACCACCGGTTTTTCCTCTCCTATGCCGCGCCCGTCGTCTGGAGCCTCGCCATCATCGCGGCGGCCCTCGCGGCGGCCGGGGGCGCCCCCGAGCGGTTGGTCGTGTGGGCGGCGTGGGGCGCGGTGGCGGGGAGCGCCCTCCAACTGCTGGTACAGCTGCCGACGGCGCTCCGGTTGGCGGGCCGGGTTCGGCCGAGCCTCGACCGTACCGCCCCGTCGGTCGGGACCGTGATCCGGAACTTCGGCCCGGCGTTCGTCAGCCGCGGGGTCGGTCAAATCAGCGCCTACTTCGACACGATCATCGGGAGCCTGCTGCCGGCGGGCGGACTGACCGCACTGACCAACGCCCAGGCGCTCTATACCCTTCCAATCAGCTTGTTCGGGATGTCGGTGGCCGCGTCCGAGTTGCCGGCCATGTCGGCGGTTGCCGGATCGTCGACGCCTTCCGAAGGGCTTCGCGCCCGGATTCTGGCGGGCACGGACCGGGTGGCGTTTTTTGTGATTCCTACCGTGTTCGCCTTTCTCTTCTTCGGCCATTTCGTGGCGGGTTTGGTGTTTCAAACCGGCCGATTCGGGGCCGCCGATGCCCGGTGGGTGTGGGGGACGCTGGCCGCCAGCTCGCTCGGACTCTTGCCGCAAGCCTCCGGCCGGATCCTGAGTTCGGCCCACTACGCGTTAGGCGACACGCGACGGCCGCTCCGGTTTGCCGCGATTCGCCTCGCGGTCGGGATCGTAATCGGGTATGGCGCCTCGCAATTCGGCCCCGGACTGCTTGGCATCGACGCCCGTTGGGGCACGGCGGGGCTCGGCCTGGCGGCGGCCGTCGGGGGCACCCTCGAGTTTCTGTTGCTCCGCCGGTCGCTCGAGGCCACGATCGGGTCGCTGGCGGTTGATCGCGTGGCCCATGCCAAACTCTGGGCCGCAGGCCTGCTGGCCACGGCGGCCGGCTGGCTCGCGGCGGTGACGGTGCCCCCCGGCGGCCCCTTTTTCACCGCCCTCCTGGTGCTCGGTGTTTTCGGTCTGAGTTATCTCGGCGCCACGGCCGCCCTCGGGGTGGGGCAGGTCCGGGAGCTCCTCGCCCGGATCCGCCGATGACCGGGCCGGACCAGCAACTCGAGCGGAAGCTCGAGACCTTACCGGACGGGCCCGGGGTGTACCTCTGGAAGGACCGGGCCGGCCAGGTCCTCTATGTCGGCAAGGCCAAGAGTCTTCGAAGCCGGGTCCGGAGCTACTTCACGTCCGATCATTCGGGCAGTCTCAAGAACCAACTGCTGGTGCGACAGATTGCCGATGTCGAGACGATCGTGGTGGCGAGCGAAACCCAGTCCTTGCTGCTCGAGAACAACCTGATCAAGGAGCACCAACCCCGCTTCAACGTCCGCCTCAAAGACGATAAGAGCTATCCGTCGATTGCCGTGACGATGAAGGAACCGTTTCCCAGGGTGCTGGTCACCCGCCGCCGCGACGTGCCGGGCGCCCGTTACTTTGGGCCCTATACCGATGTGGCCGACATGCGGCGGAGCCTGGCGCTGATCCGCCGGATCTTCACGGTTCGAACCTGCAGCGACGACTTGCCGGCGTCCCGCCGCGAGCGACCCTGTCTCGACTATCACATCGGACGCTGCAAGGCGCCCTGTGTCGGGCGGCAGGACCAGGCGGACTATCGGTCGATGATCGACGAGGTGATCCGGTTTCTGGAAGGGAAGACCGGCGACGTCCGATCCCGGCTCCGGGACATGATGCTGGCCGCGAGCGGCGGCGAGGATTTCGAGCGGGCCCGCGATCTCCGCGATGCCCTGAAGTGGCTGGAACAGGTCGATGCCCCCGCGGCCGTGGACCTCCTCGCCGGCGGCGATGCGGATGTCGTGGGCTATGCCCGCGACGGTGACGATGTCGTTTGCGTGCTGCTCCGGGTCCGGGACGGCCGGATGATCGCCCGCGACCACCGGATCTTGGACAACCTCGAGGACGTGGCCGATGGTACCGTCCTCGAGCACTTCCTCATCCGCTATTACCTCCAGGCGGAGGACCGGAGCCGACGGGTCCAGATTCCGTTTCCGCCGGCCGATTTCGACGCGGTCCAGGCGGTGTTCGCCGACGCGGAGTTTGCGACGCCGATCCGGGGCACCGGCAAGCGTTGGCTCGACCTCGCCGACCAGAACGCGCAGCACCTGCTCGAGAGCCTCAAGCTCGAGTCGTTCGAAACCGACGAGCGGTCGGATGATCCGGTCTACGCGCTCGGGAGGGCGTTAGGCATGGCGACCGTGCCCCGGACCTTGATCTGCGTCGACATCTCGACGAATCAAGGCCGGGACACCGTCGGGTCGTTGGTCTGGTTCGAAGCGGGCCGGCCGAAGAAGGCCGAATATCGCAAGTTCAAGATCAAAGGGCCGGGCCAGCAGGATGACTTCGCCGCGATCCACGAGGTCGTGACCCGGTACTTCGGCCGCCGGGTGGAGGAGCAACGGCCCCTCCCGGATTTGGTGGTCATTGACGGCGGCAAGGGGCAGCTCAGTTCCGCCTTGGAGGCCATGACGGCCCTCGGGCTGGCCGCGATTCCGTTAATCGGGCTCGCGAAGAAGGAAGAGGAGATTTTCCTTCCCGGTGCGGCCGAGTCGCTCCGGCTCTCCCGGCGGAGCACCGCGCTCCGGCTCCTCCAGCGGGCCCGGGACGAGGCCCACCGTTTTGGGGTCACGTACAACCGGAAACGGCGAACCGACCGGACCATCACATCGGCGCTGTTGACCATTCCCGGGGTCGGGCCGAACCGACGGCGGGCCTTGATCGAGCGGTTCGGGAGTCTTGCGGGCGTCAAGTCGGCCAACGCGGCCGAGATCGGCAGCCTGCCGGGGTTTTCCACCAAGCTGGCCGAACGAATTCTCGAACACCTGAAAACCCCAGCGACGTGAGCTACTCTATGCTTGATTGGCATCTCGAATGCTCGAAGTGCGGAGCCACCCGCGGCCCCGAAGGCCTTCCAACCGTGTGCGACGGGTGCGGCAAGCCTTGGTTGGTCCGGTACCCGGATCGGACGATTACCCTGGCCGATCGGGACCATCCCCGCGGCGGACGCGGGATGTGGCGGTTTCGGGCCCTCCTGCCGCTCGCGGCCGGCGAGACCCCTCTCTCCCTCGGGGAGGGAGAGACCCCGCTCCTACGGGTGGACCGGTTGGAGCGGGATCTTGGATTTGAGAGTCTCTGGGTCAAGGACGAGGGCACCAATCCAACCGGGTCGTTCAAGGCTCGGGGGCTCTGCGCGGCGCTCCAGCGGTACAGCTGTGGCATG
>JANMHX010000265.1:0-9826 GCA_031375485.1 Gemmatimonadota bacterium
CGGCCGCCGCCGCCTTGCCGGCCGAGTCGGCCGACCCCGGCAGCCAATTCCACGCCCGCCTTCGATCCATGGAATCGGACCTGGCCACCCTGGCCCGAGGCCAGGCTCGGCGGCCCCTCACGGTTGCGGCCGCACCACCGACCCTCGGCAGCCAACGAAGTTTCGATGTCTGCGGCAATGTGGCGTGCTCCGAGTTGACCGCGGTGCCGACCACCGCGGCGTATGTTGGAAACCGGGTGGCGATCTTCGTCGATGACTCCCTGCCTCCCGATGGCTTCTCGCCGGACGACTTCGCCCGCCTCGGCGCCCTCTTTGACCGGCACATCTATCCGGCGGACACGACCGCGTTCGGACGCGAGTCCGACGTCGACGGCAACGGGGTCGTGTTCTTGGTCATGACCAAGCAGATCAACCGGCTCTGCTTCGACGCCGGCGGCATTGTCACCGGCTACTTCTTTGGCCGTGATTTGGTCCCCGCGGCGCCGGGATCGAACGGCGCCGAGGTGTTCTTCTCACTGGTCCCCGATTTCCTGGGCACAGCCGGCTGCCGGGTCACCAAGGATTTCGTGGAGCGGGTGCTGCCGCCGACCTTTGCGCACGAACTGCAGCACATGATCAGCTATCACCAGCATGTGTTGGTTAAGGGAGGCCCCGCGGAGGAAACCTGGCTCAACGAAGGGCTCTCCCATCTCGCTGAGGAACTGGCCGGCCGGGCCGTGCCGGACGGGTTTTGCGTCGCCAACGATTGTTTTTCGCAGTTCACCTTCAACGACGTGTCGAACGCCTACCGATACCTCCAGGCACCCGACGACTGGTTCCTGGTCTATCCGGCCGGCTCGACGGGCCGGCTGGCGGAGCGCGGGGCCTCGTGGCTGCTGACGCGCTGGTTGCTCGACCACTTCGGCGGAGCCACTTCGCTGACGAGGAGGCTGCTTGCGACGGCCGAAACCGGCGCGGCCAATCTCAGCACCGCCACCGGTCAGCCCTTCGAGACGCTGCTCGGTGAGTGGCACTTGGCCAACTATCTGGACGATCTGCCCAACTTCACCCCCGCGAACAGCCGGCTCCGGTACCTGAGTTGGAATTGGCGAGTCACCTTCCCGTCGCTTCGAGCCCAGTACCCGTCACTCTATCCGAGACTTCTTCCGCTGGCACCCGACAGCACGGCGGGTCGCTACGATTTTTCCGGGACGTTGCGAGGCGGTTCGGGGCGGCATTTGCGCGTGGTGATCCCGCCGGGCGGGCCGCCGGTCGATTTGAAGCTGTCCGATCCCGCGGGGGCGGGGCTCCCGGCGGCCATCGCGGCTCGAATGGCAATCGTCCGGATTCGGTAGCCGGCCACCTCAGGGGTGGAAGTTGACGAGGGGCAGCCAGCGAAGGGCGGGCGGATTGTTGCCGGCCCGATTGAGGAGTCCGATTTGAAGACCATGGAGGGCCTTCGCCGAATTGATCAGCCCGATGGCAATGCCCCGCTGCTCCCGCCGGAAATGATTGAAGGGCGCCACCGAAAAGCCAAGCAGTCGGTCGGCTTCGACCCGGTACCCCGCGACCGCAATCCCCTCGACCACGTCGCGGGCCGAGACCACCAGCCCGGCGGCCGTGAGCCCGCCGATCCGCTCGGCCCCCGCGACGGTCACCCCCGCGAAGTTGAAGCCGAGGATCTGTTCGCGGCTGAGAATCGCCAAGCCCGCCACGTTCACACCGGCAATCCGGCCGCGCGAAGCCACCGTCAGGCCCCCGATGTTCACACCCCGAAATCCTTGATCGCCGAGGAGCCCAAGGCCCCCGACCGTTAGGCCTTCGCTGACCCCGCCGGTCACCACCGCCAGCGGCGCGAACGAGATCCCGGTCACCCCGCCTTTGGCGAAGACCCCCAGTCCGCCGATGGTGATGCCCCGGGTTCGGCCGATCGAGGCGGTTCCCAACCCGCCGAGGTTCAGCCCGAAGATCGACCCCTCGGACACCAATCCGCCCCCCCCGATGTTGATGCCGCCCATGTTGTGGGCGGCCAGGACGCCAACGCCGCCGAGATTGATCCCTCGGAGGTAGCCACCCTCCGGGCCGACGAGTCCCACCGACAACGCGTTGAACTTGGCGGTCCGGTTCCCGTCCTGCTTGGCCTTCCAAAGCGACACCGAGACTCCGGTGACCCGTTGGACATTGGCGTCCCGAAGGTTGAACCGAAACCCGGTCCAGCGGAGGGAGTTCCCGACGCTCAGGCCGGTGCCGGCCACCCCGATCGGGATCGAGAAGCTCGACGGCCGGGCCGAATCGGCCGGAGCGGCAGCGGGAGTTTGAACGGCCAACACGAGCAACAACGCCGAGTGCATAGATGACGCCGGGGTAAGGAGCCGACATAGTACCGGGCGGCGGCGCCGTCCGCGAGGGCCGTGACTCGACTGAGACAGGTTGCTTTCACATCCGTCACCTGCCCCGGCCCCCCTACCGTCCGTCGCCCTCGGCGGACAAGTTTCCCGGATGCGGATCCGAAGTCTTGTCGCCGGGCTCATGGGCGTCGCTGGAGCGGCCCTGTCGGCCCCGTCGGTGACCGCCCAGATCACCCCGATTACCGTCCCCAAGAGCAAGCTCCGGCTCGATTTCCTGGGACAGCTGCAAAGCTACGATTGGCGCTGGACCGACGGCTCCCGGACCGAAGCGGCCGCCGCCTTCAACCGCCTGATGGACGCCTCGTTCATCCCCAGGCTGGCGGAAGCCGAACGGCGAGTCCGGGCGATTACCGGCCGGTCCGACCTCTCGCTCAACGTGGGCCGGTCGACGGCCTCCCAGTTCGTCAACCTCGGCACCACCGGATTCGGCGGCGCCTACGGCCTCACCAAATCGATCACCATCCACGGCCTGGTGCCGCTGATTGCCGTCAAAGTGGCGCCCCGGGTGGTGGTCGACTCCACCGGGTCGAACGCCGGCTTCAATCCGGCCAGCGAGGCCTTCGGCAACGCCCTGGGCCGGAGCCAAACCTCGTCGTTTCTCTCGGTACTCCGAGCGGCCATCAGCAGCCTTCGGTCCCGGATTACCGCCGGCGACTACGACAACGATCCGGCCCAGCGACAAGCCGCGGACCAAGCCTTGATCCGGGGCCAACTCCTCGACGCCGAGTTGACCGCCCTGCTCCAAGACGTGTCGGCCGACTTCGCGCCGCGGACCAATTCCGACGCTGGCCAATTGATCCTGGCGGCGATCAATGCGTTCCGCACCACACTCGGGTCCCTCGGCGTCACCATGGATACCGGGAGCCCGGCGTTTGCCGCTCAGGGCCTCGACTACGACCGGTTCGACGACTATCTCACCAATCCGGACGGCACGATCGGGATGCGCCCCATCGACGACATCCCCGCCCTCTCGTTCCTCGGCGATATCGAGGTGGGCGTCGCGGTGGCGGTGATCGACCGGTTTCCGAGCACCACCTTCGGCACCGGCCTCCGGGCCGTGGTCGATGCCACGGTCCGGCTTCGAACCGCCAAACTCGACAGCCCCGACCGCCCTTTCGACGTCGGCACCGGGGACCGTCAGCCCGATGTGGAAGTGTCGGTGACCGCCGACTACGTCCGGGGCCGGCTCGGCGCCCGGTTCACCGGGGGCTACAACCTCCAACTCCCCGGGAACCAGAACCGGCGGGTCACTCGCTTCGACCAGCCGATCGCGCCGAAGACTACGCTCGCCGGAGTTCGGAGGGATCCCGGCGACGTGATCCGCCTGAGCGCCCACCCGTTCTTCAGGCTGGCGCCGTACCTGTCGTTTTTTGCGGGGGCGGATTATTGGACCAAGGGGCGAGACCGTTTCGGGTACGCCGTCGGCCAATCGGAGATTGCCGGGGTGGACATCGACATTCTCGGTGACGGGACCCGGTCGGACGCGTTGCTGCTATCCGGAGGCCTCTCCTACTCCCACGCCGGCCTCAGCAAACTCGGGGCGCTCGGGCTCCCGATGGACGCCAGCTTCCGGTACGAACGGATCGCCCGGTCGGCCAAGGGCCTCGTGCCGGACGTGCATTCGGTGCGGATTGATTTGCGATTTTACACCCGGCTGCTGGGCGGAGGCCGTTAGGCCTGGACGGCCGGATTCTTCGGACCCAACAACGCGAGGGCATGACGACGGGCGGAGTCGCTGTCGGCGTCGCCCAGCATCCGGGCAATTTCTCCGACCCGGTCCTCCCCGTGAATCACCTCGACGGCGCTGGTGGCGATGCCCGCCTTGGCCTTCTTCGACACCACCAAATGACGGTCGGCCCGCGCGGCAATGGTCGGCAAGTGGGTAATGACGAGGACCTGATGGCGTTTGGCGGCGTCGGCCAAGGCCTCGCCGACTTGGGCCCCGACTTCGCCGCCGACGCCTTGGTCGATTTCATCGAACACCAGCGTCGGGATCGCATCCTGGCGCGCCAGGGCCGACGTCAGCGCCAGCATCAAGCGGGATAACTCGCCGCCCGACGCCGCCTTGTGCACCGGGCGGGCCTCGAGCCCGACATTGAGCTGGACGGAAAACACCACCGACTCGGCGCCGAACCCGCCGATCTGGGCCGCCGGCACCAGGATCACCTCGAACCGCCCCCCGGGAAGCCCCAGCTTCGGAAGCTGCCGGTTGACCGAGCGGGCCAACCGGTCGCCGCCGATCCGGCGGCGTTCGGTGAGTCCCTTGGCCAACGCCTTGAGCTCCCGCTCCTGGGCTTCGCGCCGCGCCGCCAGCGCCTTCAAATCGAACGCCGCGGCGTCGAGCAAATCGAGTTCGCCGGCCGATTCGGCCCGGGTGGCCAAGACGGCGTCGATCGAGGCGCCATACTTCTGGCCGAGCCGGTCGAGCACGAGGCGGCGGGCCTCGAGTTCCCGAAGCCGGCTGGGATCGTCTTCGATCGCGCGAGCGTAGTCCCGGGCCTGGCGCGCCAGTTCTTCCAGGGCGGCGTAGGCCTGGTCGATCAGCAGCCGCCAATCGGCCACCGCCGGATCGACCCGCTCGAGCCGCCCAAACGCCTGTTCGGCGGCGTGGAGCCCCTTCAATGCCCCGTCGTCTTCCTCGAGCGCCCCGGCCACCCGATCACCTAACGTTCGAAGCTCCTCAGCATTGGCCAGTTTGCGGATATCCTGGTCGAGCCGCTCGTCTTCACCGGCCTCAAGTTTGGCGGCGTCGATTTCCTGAACCACGTGCCGGAGGTAGTCGGCCTTTTTCCGGACCGCCTCGCGCCGGTCGACCAATTGCCGCTCCTCGTCGAGCAGCCGACTGAGCCCCGCGTGGCACTCAGCCACCTGCCGCGCTTCGGCGAGGGCCCCCGAGAACCCGTCGAGAACTTCGCGCTGAGTTTCGGGTTGGAGCAGCGACACGGTTTGATGCTGGCCGTGCAGATCGGCCAGCGCGCCGCCCAATTGCTCCAACGCCGCCACGGTGGTCGGGCTGCCGTTGACCCACGCCCGCGACCGGCCCTCCGCCGACACTTCCCGGCGGACCACGATCCGGTCGTCTTCCGGATCGAGACCGAGCGATTCCAGCACGGTCTTGATCCGCCGGGGAAGCCCTTCGAAGACGCCTTCGATGATCGCTTTCTGAGCCCCGGGCCGAACCGCGCCGCTCTCCGAGCGGCCACCGAGCAACAGGGCCAAGGCATCGACGAGCATCGATTTGCCAGCTCCGGTCTCGCCGGTCAACACGTTGAGGCCGGGACCGAGGTGGAGCGTGGCGTCGGCGACGGTGACGAGGTCGCGAACCCGGAGTTCGGAGATCACTGGAGGTTGTCGCGCTCGGCCAGATCGCCCCACCGGAGGCTCTGGCGCATCCGGGCGAAGTAACTCCGCTGGCCGAACCGCACCAGTTGCACCGTGTGCTCGCTCCGACCAATCTCGATCGTGTCATCGGGGCCGAGGGTCATGGCCTGCTGGCCGTCGACCGACACCAGGAGGTCGTCGGCCCAACCGCTGATCGGCGCGATCTTGATCACGGCCGTGGACGGAATGACCAACGGGCGGACCGCCAAAGTATGGGCGCAGATCGGGGTGATGACCACCGCTTCGACTTCGGGAGCAATGATCGGACCGCCGGCCGACAACGAATACGCCGTCGATCCCGTCGGGGTGGCCACGATCAACCCATCCGCGCTGTAGGGTCCCACATCCTGATCGTCGACCCGGACACTCAACTGGATCATCCGGGCCACCCCGGCTTTGTGGACCACGACATCGTTGAGCGCCGGCGGCAGCGGAAACCGGGGATTGCCGGCCCCGGCAATTTCGGCATCGAGCGCCATCCGAGGTTCGATCACGTAGTCGCCGGCGGCCAGCCGGGCCAACGCCATGTCGAGTTCATTGCGGGTACAGGCGGTCAGAAACCCGACCCGGCCCAAATTGATCCCGAGCACCGGGACCGGCTTTCGGCCGAGCGACCGGGCGCCCCGAAGGAGCGTCCCATCGCCACCTAACGTGACCAGGGCGTCGAGGTCGGCAATGCCGATCGGAGGCACCGACCCCTCCCACAAGGGGGCCAGCTCGGGCTCGGTAAAGAAGGTGAGACCCAAACCGGGGGCGCGCTCCGCCATCCCGGCCAGAATCCCGGCCAACCCGCGGTAGCGGGGGTTCCCTACGACGCCGACGTTCATCGCGCCTCGACGCTGCCCTCATGGTGAAGGGCGGCCACCCGGTCGGCGATCCCCGCGGCCGAGAGACCGAAGCTCTCGAGTTGCTCGTTCCTCGGGGCCTGCTCCACCAGCCGGTCGGCAATGCCCATCGCCACGACCCGGACACTGGGGTGGGTGTCGGCCAGCTCCCGGCCGAGATAGGCGCCGAAGCCGTTCACCACCGTGCCCTCTTCCACCGTCACGAGCAGTTTGGTGTCCTGCACCACCCGCTCGAGCAGGGCCTGATCGTAGGGCTTGAGGAACCGGCAGTTGACCACGGCCGCCTCGATCCCGTCTTGGTGCAGCCGGTCGGCCGCCGCGAGCGCCGGACCAACCATCGTCCCGACCGCGAGGATCGCGGCGTCTTTGCCGGGCCGGAGCAACTCCCAGGTCCCCAACGGCACGGCGGGTGTCTCCGCCACTGGACGGGGGGCGGCCGGCACCTTATCGCGCGGGTACCGCGTGCAGAAGGGGCCGCCATTATAAGTGAGCCCGGTCTTGAGCAAGCCGATCAATTCATCGGCGTCTTTGGGCGCCGTCACCACCATCCCCGGCACCGCCAGCATGTAGGCGATGTCGTAGAGGCCCATGTGGGTTTGGCCGTCTTCGCCCACCAGGCCCGCCCGGTCCATGCAGAACATCACCGGCAGGTGCTGCACCGCGATGTCGTGGATGATGTTGTCGTAGGCCCGTTGCAGGAACGTGGAGTAGATGGCGCACACCGGCCGAACCCCCTGGGTGGCCAGCCCGCCCGCAAACGTGACGGCGTGCCCCTCGGCGATCCCGACATCGAAGAATCGCTCCGGCCATTGCTTCTGGAAGATGTTGGTGCCGGTCCCCGACGGCATGGCCGCGGTGATGACGACGAAGTCCCGATGCTCCGCCGCGAGGTCCGCCAAGGCATCGCCAAAAACCTGGGTCCAGGTCGGGGGGCCGCTGGCCTTCTTCCGGGCCTCGCCGGTTTCGGGGTCGTACGCCGCGAGCCCGTGCCACTTTTCCTTGTTGTCCTCCGCGTAGGAGAACCCCTTGCCCTTTTCGGTCAGGACGTGGAGCACCCGGGGACCCTTGAGCGACCGGACGAACCGGAGGGTATCGCAGAGCTTCCCGAGGTCGTGACCATCGATCGGGCCGAAGTACCGGAACCCGAGCTCTTCGAAGAACATCCCTTCCGAAAAGAGATTCTTGGCGCTCTCTTCGACGTTCTTGGCGAACTCCACCACCTCGTCGCCGAAGACCTTCCCGGCCTTGAGGGTCCAATGCTTGATGATTTCCCGGATCCGGTTGGTGAACGGGGTCGCGACGATCCCGCCTAACGTCTTGCTGATGGCGCCGACGTTCGGAGAGATCGACATCCCGTTGTCATTGACGATCAGGAGAATGTCCCGGTCGGAGTGACCGGCGTTGTTCATGCCTTCGTACGACAACCCGCAGGTGAGCGCGCCGTCCCCCACCACCGCCACGACCTTGTAGTCGAGGCCGAGCAGGTCCCGGGCGGTGGCCATCCCGAAGGCGGCGGACATCGCGGTCCCGGCGTGGCCCGCGCCGAACTGGTCGTGGGCACTCTCGCTGGTCTTCAGAAATCCGGACACCCCGCCCCGCTGGCGGAGCGAGTCGAACCCCTCGTTCCGGCCGGTCAGAAGCTTCCACGCATAGGCCTGGTGACCCACATCCCAGACGATCTTGTCGGTCGGCGAATCGAACTCGTAGAGGAGCGCGATCGCGAGCTCGACGCACCCGAGGCTCGCCCCGATGTGGCCACCGGTTTCCGAACACGACTGGATCAGCCGGTCCCGAAGATCTTGGGCCAGGTCGGGTAATTGATCGCGCCCGATCCGTTTGAGATCGGCCGGACCGCGAATGGCTGGCAGGAATGACATGTTGAGCCCTCAGGACTGACGGTTCACAATATAATGTGCCAAGCTCACCAGCGAGGGCGATTCCACGCCGCCCTGCTCCAGCCATTCCACCGCCCGGCGGGCCAGACGCTCCGCCTCGGCCCGGGCCCCGTCCACCCCGAGGAAGCTGACGTAGGTCGATTTCTGGAGCGAGGCGTCCCGGCCCGCTGTCTTGCCGAGTTGGTCGGTGGTGGCGGTGGCATCGAGCACGTCGTCGGCCACCTGAAAGGCCAAACCGATCTCGCGGCCATACCCGGCCAGCGCCTCGAGGGTCGATGGGCCGGCCCCGGCCGCCAGGCCCCCGACCACACAGGCGGCCTCGATCAGCGCGCCCGTTTTCCGGGCATGGATCGTCGTCAGGTCGTCGGCCACCAGCGAGCGCCCCTCCGCCGCCAAGTCGAGCCACTGCCCGCCCACCATCCCTTGGATGCCACTCGCCTCGAGCAGGGTCCGGGCAATGGCCTGGTGGGTGGCATCCGAGACCCCGAGTTCCCGGTTGGCTTCACAGAGCACCTCGATGGCCACCGGCACCAGCAAATAGCCGACCCGGGTGGCGATCGGCGCATCGAACACCACGTGGGTCGTTGGCCGCCCGCGCCGCCGGGCGTCATCGTCCATGCAAGGAAGATCGTCGTGGACCAACGAATAGGTGTGAATGATCTCGACCGCCGTGGCCAGGCGGGTAATCGCGCCGTGCCGTCCGCCGGCGGCCCGATAGCAGGCCAGCACCAAGGCCGGCCGGACCCGCTTGCCCGCCGTGCCGAGGGCATAGGCCAAGGCGTCACCCAAGGGCCCGGGGCTTTCGGCCCGGAGCTGATCCGCCACGGCCAGCAAGTGCTCGTCGGCCACCTCCCGCGCCTCGGCGAGGAGTTCGGCCGCGGGGGCCAGATCAGGCATCAAACGACGTCAGCTTGAGCACGCCGTCGGCGTCTTCCAAAACCCGCTCAACCCGCGCCTCGGCCTCGGACAGCCGGTCCTTGGCGGTCTTCAGATAGCGAACCCCCTCCTCAAACAACGCCAGGGCCCGGTCCAAATCGATCTCGTCGCCCTCGAGGGCCTGGACGATCTCTTCGAGCCGTTTGAGATCGGTCGTCAGCGGATCTTCACTCATTCCGACCTTGCCTTGATAGTGCCGTCCGAGACCCGCAGTGAAAACGCCGTCCCCGCCGGCAGCTGATCGCGGGTAACCACGACGCGGCCGTCGTCCAGCTGGGCCACCGAGTATCCCCGGCCCAGCACCGCGAGCGGGCTCAGCGCATCGAGCGACGCCGCCAACCGTTCCCACCGGCGCCGGGGAACCTCCACCTCTCGGTCCTGG
>JANMHX010000300.1:0-4833 GCA_031375485.1 Gemmatimonadota bacterium
GGCCCCTTCGTTGGATTGGTGGGGTTGCCCCAACACCAAGAGGACTTAGTTGGTGACAGCGACGAGGTGGCTTATCGATGGCTGCCCGACCGACTCCAGCGGGCGCCGGAGCCACTCCGGCGACGGCCCCACCGTCACCCCCTCGATGACCGCCGCCGTGAACCGTCCGCACGACGACCCCGGCTCGACCGCGATCGTGAGTCCGCCGGCCAAGCTGCCCGAGGCGCCCTCCGCCCGCCGGACCGCGTGGCCTTCGGCCGGATTGACGCCCGGAATTGAGGGCAACCGGAACGACGCCTTGAGCGACGCGGCCAACTCGCGGGCAATGCCCTTGTGGCCCAGCAAATCACCCCGCATCGGCGAAACATCGAGCACCAGCCGGTCGTCGCCGAGCCCGAGCACGTCGAGAATCGGGGTGCCGGGCGCGGCCTCGGTGGTCAGCGTCAAGAGCCCGTCGTGGTCGCTCCCGAGCGCCAATTCGTCGGCCGAGCAAAGCATCCCCTCGGACAACTCGCCGCGGAGCTTTCGTTTTTCGAGCGTCAACCCGTTCGGCAGCGTGACTCCGACGGCGGCAAACGGATACTTGGCCAGGTGTGCGACATTCGTCGCCCCGGTAACGACCTGCCGGCGTTGACCGCCCCCGATATCGACTTGACAGACACTCAGCCGGTCGGCGTTCGGGTGGCGCGCCAGTTCGACGACTTGCCCCACCACCACCGGCGCCAGATGGGCGTTGACCGGCTCGACCGCATCGGCCGGGAGCCCGAGCATGGCCAACCGGGGCACCAGATCCTTGATCTCGAGCGGGCGGCCGAGAAACGCCTCCAGCCAACGGCGCGATACGTTCATGGCTCCACTCCTCCGAACTGGCGCAGCAACCGCATGTCCCCGCTATAGAGATACCGGATGTCGGGGAGCCCATAGCGATTCATCGCGACCCGGCCCGGCCCCATTCCGAATGCCCAGCCGGAATACCGTTCGGCGTCGACGCCCGCGTTGGCCAACACGTTGGGATGGACCATGCCGCATCCGAGAATCTCCATCCAGCCGGTGTGCTTGCACGCCGGACACCCGCTCCCGTGACAGAGCTGGCACTCGACGTCGAGTTCGCCCGACGGCTCCGTGAAGGGAAAGTAGGACGGCCGGAACCGAACCTTGGTGGCCGGCGTGAAGAACCGGTGGACGAATTGGGTCAACGTGGCCTTCAAGTCCACTAGTCCGATGCCTTCGTCGACAGCGAGCCCTTCGATCTGGGCAAACGCCGGCGCGTGCGATGGATCGAAGGGGTCGTTCCGATAGACCATGCCGGGAATCACCACCCGGTACGGCGGCGGACCCGACTGCATGGTCCGAATCTGCACCGGCGACGTGTGAGTCCGGAGCAGCAGCTTGCCGCCCTCGCTCGCCTCGGTTCCGTCCGACAAGTAGAGGGTGTCGTGGGCATCGAGCGCCGGATGGTTCTTCGGGAAATTGAGCGCGAAGAAGTTCATCCACTCGTCTTCGATTTCGGGGCCGACGGCCACCGCAAACCCGAGCGAGCGGAAAATGTCGGTGATCTCGGCCACCACCTTGGTGACCGGGTGCTCGGCACCGGCCCACCGGCAGCGGCCGGGCATGGTCGGGTCGAGCCCCGCCATCGGGTCGTCGCCGGCGCCAGCGACCGCGGCGGTTTGGGCATCGAACGCCGCCTCAAACGCCTGCTTGACCCGATTGACGGCGGCCCCGAACGCCTTCCGCTGCTCGGGCGCCAAATCGGGCAACTGCTTCAGCAGTGCGGTCAGCAGGCCTTGCTTCCGGCCCAAGACGGCAATCCGCTCGGCCTCGAGCGCCTCGCCGGTCAAGGACTGAATCGCGGCCAACCGGGGCAACAATCCGTCGAGTTCGTGATAGCCAGTCGGTTCCATGTCACTCCTCAAAACGATCCTCCCCCGCGATCACCGAATGGGGCGCCCGCGGGGGAGGTCAGATCGAACAGATCAGGTCGCGCGCGCCGAATCAGGCCCCCTTGGCCAACTCCGCCAAGCGTGCAAAGGCATCCATGTCGGTCACGGCCATCTCGGCCAGCATCTTCCGGTCGATCTCGACGCCGGCCTTCTTGAGGCCCGAGATGAACCGGTTGTACGACAAGTCGTGAATCCGGGCGGCCGCGTTGATCCGGGTAATCCAGAGGGTCCGGAAGTCGCCTTTCTTTTTCCGCCGGTCGCGGTAGGCGTACCGCATGGCCCGTTCGACGGTTTCCTTGGCGGCCTTGTAGAGCTTGCTCCGGCCGCCGTAGGCACCCTTGGCGGCTTCCATGACTTTTTTCTTGCGCGCATGGTGCGCTACATTGCTTTTTACGCGAGGCATCGATGTTCTCCGGCGTTAGGCCAACAGCAAGCGCTGGACACGCTTGAAGTCGGCAGAGCTGACCAGCGCCGGCTTCCCGAGCGCATTCTTCCGCTTCCGCGTCTTCTTGGTGAGAATGTGGCGGCGGTTAGCCTTACTCCGCTTGATTTTGCCACTTCCCGTGAAACTGAACCGCTTCATCGCGGCCCGTTTGGTTTTCTGCTTCGGCATCGCCTGTCTCCTAGTTACTTCGGTCCAAAGACCATCGTCATCGTCCGACCCTCGACCCGGGCATCGAACTCAATTTTTCCGACTTCCACCAACTGCTCCGCGACCCGGTCCAAGACGGCCTTCCCGAGATCGAGCCGGGCCATTTGCCGGCCCCGGAACATCATCGTCACCTTGACCTTGTTGCCTTCTTTCAAGAACTCGCGCATGTGCCGGACCTTGAAGTCGAAGTCATGATCGTCGATCCCGGGCCGGAACTTGATTTCCTTGACCTCGATCACGTGCTGCTTCTTCTTCGCCGCTCGGGCCGCCTTGGCTTCCTCGAATTTGTACTTGCCGTAGTCCATGATCTTGACCACGGGCGGCCGGGCCATCGGGGCCACTTCGACCAAGTCGAGCCCCTTCTCTTCAGCCATGGCCAACGCATCTTCGACTGCCAAGACTCCCAACTGCTCGCCCGCGTCGGAAATGACTCGAACCGGACTGATCCGGATCATCCGATTGATCCGAACCCTGCGCTCGCGCTCGTTGGTGCTCAGTTGGTATTCCTCCTGGTATAAAACGAAAACACCCCAGGCGGCTGGGGTGTCCACAATGCTCCCGGCACGGTGGCCGGGAGCGGATTGGTGGACCCTCTTGCCGCGCTTGTCCTGCTGCGCTTCGGGCTCGGGGTGGGAAGCCTCTTCGGGCCTCCGCTTTCAACGCTCACAATGGTAACGAGTTACGGCCCACCCGTCAACCGGGCTCCGGCCTAGCGCGGTAACCGGCCCCGGCGAGCCCTCGCATTGGTGTCGGCAATGTGGCTGGCCAGCCGGTCGGCCAGGTCCTCGAGCTCGCGGGCCCGCTTCATCCCGGTTCGGCGAAACACGCTCCGGGCCCCGAAGAACGAACCGCCCAAGGCGGTGACCAGGCTCGCCAGGCCAATGACCGGGGAGTGAAACGCCCCCATGCTCAACCCAAAGGCCATGGTGCCAACCCCGCCCCCAAGCCCCCCCATCATCCCGCCGAATATCCCCCCGGCCGTGGGCGTCAACGACTCGTCAATCAAGATCCGGGTCCGGCCGCCGGCCGGGGAAATCGAGACACTGACCGCCCGGCTCGGCTGGTGTTGGGTCCCCACGGTGCGCCACGCCAGCGCCCGGCCGAGCGTCGAAGACTGACCCTGCGCCCCGGTCGTGATCCGGATCTCATCCACGATGGCGGGGTACTCCGCGTCGCTGACCTCGCCGTCGACGAATCGTTCGACCACGATCCGGTTGGCCGAGCCGGTGAACCAGTGCGGCTCGGGCACCCGCGCCGCCGGCCGGTGCGCCAGTTCCTGGGCGGCCCGCTCAACATGCTCCGGCGAAATCCCGACGTCGGCGGCAATCTGTTGGATCCCGCCGAGCGACAAATTGCCCGACAGGGTCGGCAATGCATCCAGCTCGGCCGCCCGGGCCACGATCCCGGCCACCTGGCGGTCCGTGAACCGGGGCTTTTCGCCGAAGGCCTCGGCCAGCGCATCGACCAGCGCCCGGGGGCCGGCGATCCGGTGCTCCGGTCGAAGCAACAGGCCCCGGACCAGCACCTGCTCGACCGACCCAGGGAGCCGGTCCAGGCGGAGCCGGTGCTCCGCCGGCGCTTCGATCAGCCGGAGGACCCGCCCCGATTCTTCGCTCGGCCACATCCCCGGGACCTGCCCGACCAGCATCTCGTAGATCACACACGTCAGACTGAACACGTCGGACCGCTCGTTCAGCTCCGAAAAGCCGGCGGCCTGCTCCGGACTCATGTACCCGACCGTGCCGACCGGAAACCCGGTCCGGGTAATCGACTTGTCGGACGCGGCGGTGACGGCCTTGGCAATTCCGAAATCCGCCACGATAGCGTGACCGGCGGACAACAGGATGTTTTCCGGCTTGATGTCCCGGTGGATCACTCCCTGCCGGTGCGCATGCTCCAACGCATCCCCGACCTCCCGGGCCAACGCCACCACTTCATCCGGGGCCATCGGCCCCCGGTCCATCCGGCCCCGGAGCGATTCGCCCTCGATGAACGGCATGACGTAGTACAGGAACCCGGCGGCCTCGCCGGAATCGATCAAGCCAAGGATATGGGGGTGCTGCAGCCGGGCCGCGATCCCGATTTCCCGAAGAAACCGCTCGGCGCCCAGACTGGCGGCGAGGTCAGGCCGGAGCACCTTGACCGCCACCCGCCGGCCATGCTTCTCGTCTCGGGCCAGGAACACGGTGGCCATCCCGCCCTGACCGATCGGTCGCTCCAAGGTGTAGCGGCCGGCCA
>JANMHX010000334.1:0-10086 GCA_031375485.1 Gemmatimonadota bacterium
GCCAAGAGCCGGATTCAGAAAGCCGCCTTCCTGGAGTTTCGACTGGTGCATCCGGAAAGCGATGATCTGCTCAAACAAGGTCTGACCGCCCCAGGTCACGTCGTCTTGAAAATGAAGAGAAGATTGCGGGACGGCAGTGAAGAACTTGTCCTCGATCAGGGTGCCGTACTTCCGAGTCACCTCGCGCTTGAAATCGCTGAGGAGATCCACGGCCATCTTCTCTTTGGCCTTGAACTCCTTCAGGGTCGGGACCGAATCGACGCTGATCGGCAACACGACCGTGTCGGCGGTTTGATATTGGGCGTAGTTCTCGGAGAACGCACACATCTCGGCGGTACACACCCCGGTAAAGGCCAGGGGAAAGAACGCGAGCAGGACGTTCTTGCCTTGGAGGGCCGAGAGTGTGACCTCGGCCCCCGCGGTCGAGGGCAACGCGAAATCGGGAGCGGCGGAACCGATGGCTGGGAGCGACATGGTTAGGCCGCCCGCTTCGCGACGAGCGTCCAGTTGACCGTTGACCACCAGGCACCGAGGTACTCGGCCCGGCGATTCTGGTACTTGAGATAGTAGGCGTGCTCCCAAACATCGCAGCCCAAGAGGACCTTCTTGCCGTCCATGACCGGGCAGTCCTGGTTCGGCGAACTTTCGATGGCCAAGCCGGCGGCTCCTTGAATCAGCCACGCCCACCCGCTGCCGAAGCGCGTCATTCCGGCCTTCTGGAACTGTTCCTTGAATTTGTCGAAGCCGCCGAACGCCGTGTCGATGGCCGCGGCCAGCGCGCCCGTCGGGGCCGCGGCGCCGCCCGGCGTCATCAGCTCCCAGAACAAGGTGTGGTTGTAGTGGCCGCCGCCATTGTTCCGGACCGCGGTGCGAATGGCCTCCGGCACCTGGCTCAGATTCCCGATCAGCTGCTCGATCGAGAGCCGGTCGAGATCCGGATAGTCCTTGAGCGCCGCGTTCAGATTGTTGACGTAGGCGTCATGGTGCTTGTCGTGGTGGATCCGCATCGTTGCTTCGTCAATGTGCGGTTCCAGGGCGTTATAGGCGTACGGCAGGGGTGGCAGGGTATGCGGCATCGATTGGCTCCAACCAGAAATTATTGAATTCCGACCAAATTCTAAGGGATTCGGTCCGCCAATAATGGCGACCCCAAGCGCTTGAAGCAACGGGCGGCGGCGGACCACGAGTCTATCTCGAGGAGACGGTGAAACGGATCAGCACGCCTTCGACGAATTCGACTTCGAACCGACGATCCTTGCTGAGGTAGACCGAGCTGCTGACCCTGAGCGTGCCCTCGGCACGGGTAGCGATCGACTCCGGCCGTCCCAGCAGGGCGTCGACCTCTTCGACCAGCATCCCTTTGCGAAGCCCGCCCACCGGAGCGGCCCCCTCGCCGTGGAGCCCGGGGCGTTCCGTTTTGGACGCCAGCACCGGGGAGAAATCCACATACTCGGCGAGGGCCCGCATCACGCCATCCGGGGTCATGGCTTCATCGGGTACCACCGGTTTGAAGCGGAGATTGAACCGAGACCCGCTTTCACTCCGGCGGGACCGAACGTTGGCGTCCTTCATTTGCTGGGCCTGGGCCACCGCGGCGCGGTTGGCTGCATCGGTCCGGGCCCGGTCCTTTCGGAGGGCATCGAGTTCCTCTTGGGCCTTTTTCTTCGCGGCGGGATCCGTGAGGCCGGGCAGCTCCTTCTCGAGGTTCTTCTCGCGGGCGCTCTTGTCGGCGGAGGCGGTCGAGACGTAGCTCCCGGTTTCATCCCCGAACGTGCCGTAGCCGCCGCCACCCAGCTGGAACTCGATCAGGTCCTTCTTGATCCGGATTTTGGTGATCAGCATTTCCTGGCCCCGGCGGATCGAGGTCCCGTATTGTTTGAGCCGCTTGGCGACTCGGGGAAAGTCGACCGGCTGTGAGGTGCCAGGGTAGACATCGATGCCGTCGTCGGTACCGGGCATCTCGACCTTGACGATGACCGATTTGCCCTCGAAAAACCGACGGAGCGACTCCTCCGATTGGGCCATTCCCCGCGTGGGCGCCGCGAGGAGGCCGATCGCCGCGAGCAGAGCAAACCGCATTGTGTTCTCCTGGCTCAAGAAACGGGTTTCCGGTCCAGCTGTTGGATGGTCTTGATCGACGCCGGTCGCTCTTTCTTGAGGCGAGCCGCCACCTTCTCGGCCGTTTCGATGACCCGGAGCACGTTTTCACCGGCGAGTTTGCGGAGGTCCGATTCACTCCATCCCCGGCGGGCCAGCTCGGCGAACAACGCCGGAAACGTCCCGACGTCTTCCAGGCCGTCGATCACATCGTCAATCCCATCAAAATCGCTGCCGATTCCTACGTGATCGACGCCGGCAATCTTTCGGACATAGTCGATGGAGTTGGCCACGTCCGCCAGGACGACTTTCGGGGCCGGGTTGGCGGCGTCCCAGGCCTTCAGGTCGCGGGCCACCCGATCCCGGTCCGCGCCGGCCTGCCGGGCGATCTCGTCCCGTTTGGCGGAACGGGCCTTGTCATGGTCGTAGAGCCGCTGGGAGACGAACGAGGTCACGAACGGGACCATGACCACGCCGCCGTTCTTCGGCACTCTGGCCAGAATCGAGTCGGGCACGTTCCGGGGATGGTTGGACATGACCCGCGCCCCGGAATGGGAGAAAATGACCGGCGCTTCCGTCACGTTCAGCGCGTCACTCATGACCCCGGGCGAGACGTGCGACAGATCGAGCAGCATCCCAAGCCGGTTCATTTCGCGGACCACTTCTTCGCCGAACGCCGTCAAGCCTCCGTGGGTCGGCTTATCGAGCGCCGCATCGGCCCAATCGAGCGTGACGTTGTGGGTCAGGGTCATGTAGCGGGCCCCGAGATCGAAATAGGCGCGGAGGGCGCCGAGGGAGTTCTCGATGGCGTGACCCCCTTCCATCCCGAGCATCGAGCCGATCCGGCCCTCGGCGAAGGCCTGCCGGAGACAGAGCGCCGTGGTACAGTACTGGAGCCGGTCCGGATACCGCTCGATGATCCGTTTCGCGACGTCGATCTGCTCGAGTTGGACCCGGGCATACCCGGAGTCCTTGATCTCGCCCGGGATATAGACCGACCAGAACTGGCCCCCGAGCATGCCTTTCTTGAGGCGATCGAAGTCGGTGTGACCCGCGGTCCGGCCGCGGAGGTTGTAGCCGACCACATCCATGGCCAGGCCGGCCTTGTCCTCCCGGAGGCGCCAGGGCAGGTCGTTGTGGCCGTCGATCAAGGGGGTGGTGGCCAGAACCTTCTTGGCCAAGGCCATATATTGGTCGTCCTGGGCCGCGAGAGGGGCCGCCGCGACGCCCGCCAGTCCGAGAAACAGTTTGACACGACGCATGAAAGGTCCATTGGCAAGAGTCACCGGCAAACTACCGCTTCAATTCTAGCTCCCCCGCCGACCAACGAGAACGCCGCCAACCGCTGCTCAGCCTTCGGCCGAGGCTCCGGTTCGAAGCACGGCGTCCAGGTCGAAGCCGGCGGCGGCCAAGTAGCGGCGGCGAATCGCGTAGTAGCCGACCCCGACGGCGATCACCGCGAGATACCCGACCGAGATGGCCAGGTTGTCCAGAAAGCCCATGGCGAAGAACCCGGCCGACACCACCACCAACAGGGTCACAACGACCGTCCGGGCGGCGCCTTCGAGCCGGAACCCAGCCACCGCCCACTCGGCGGGCATGACCGTCGGCAACCGGAGGACCGCGAGGCCCTGGAACACCTGCAGGATCATAACGCTCATGACCGCCATCATGGCATACTGGCGCACCGTACCACCGAGCACCACCGCCACGACCGAAAGGATCGTCAGAAGGCCGACAGCCTGGGCTGGAACGCCGGCCCGATTTCGGGTGGCCATGCCTTCCGGGAAGACCCGAGCTCGGGCCATGGCGAGCAGGTCCCTGGAATGGATCAGCAGCATCCCGTTAATCGACGTGGCGGCGGCCAGAATGGCGGCGATGGCGATCACGCCGCCGATCCATGAGGGCAGAAAGACCTCGGCGGCCCGCGCCACGGGGGCACTCGTCTCTCGGAGGGTTTGCCACGGCAGGAGCGCCGGGACCGCGAACGACACCAGGGCGTAGCTGGTGAGCACCACGACGAACCCGATCAGCAAGGTGAGCGGGATGGTCCGGGCCGGGTTCTTGATCTCTCCGCCCAGTTCGGTGATGACGGTGATCCCGGCGAACGAGAAGAACGCCAGCACCGCGCCACTGGCCACCGGGCCGAACCCGTTCGGCATGAACGGCGTGATCAGCTCCGGCTTGGCGTTGGCGGTGCCCCCAATGCCGAAGCCGAACATGACGATCAAGAATCCGATGGTCATGGCAACCTGGACCGACACGGCGAGCTGCACGGTGGTCAGGTTGAGGACCGCAAACATCAGCACCGCGACGAGGGCGACGGCGCGCCGGTCAACGGCCGGGAAGAAGTAGGCGACGTAGTCGGCCAGCCCGAAGGCGACCAACGCGATACTCACCACGACCGCCACCACGGTGATCCAGACCCCGAGGAACCCGTAGACCGGGGCCAGGGTTCGGGCGACGGCGACATTGCCGGCGCCGCTCACATGCACGGTGCTCCCAATGGAGGCTCCCACGAGGCAGGAGATCGCCGCCAGTCCGCCCGCCATCAGATACGAGAGAAATGCGGCCGGGCCCGCGTCGGCCGCCAGCTGGCCCGGGAGGACGAAAATCGAGGCCCCGATCACGTACCCGACGAGGGTAAACACGGCGCCGGCGAGGCCGATGGTGCGGTGATTGGTCTGATCGGTCATGGGCGAGATCTCCGCTCTGGATCCGGGGTGGCCGAAGGCATTGACGGTTGAACATAACAGTTGTTGTTTTCCTGCGTACCCTGACCTGGGATCACTATGTCCACCGACCGGATCCTCTTCGAATCGACCGGCCCCCACACCGCGCTCATCCGGTTCAACCGGCCGGACCGGCTCAACGCCATGGACCGGGCGTCGATGAACGAGCTTCACGCGCTGGTGGGGCGGCTGTCGCTCGATCCGGCCCTCCGGGCGGTGGTGATTACCGGGACCGGACGGGCCTTCAGTGCCGGCGCCGACTTGAAAGAAATGGACGCGACGCCCCAGCGGGAGGCCCTGGTTCGGGATGCCCACCGCCAACTCCATCAGTTTCAGGACCTGACCCGGCGAATGGTCGAGAGCCCGGTGGTGTTCATCGCGGCCATGAACGGCATTGCCGTCGGTGTCGGGGCCGAGTTGGCGCTGGCCTCCGATATTCGGATTGGGACGGATGCCACGGAACTGATGCTGTCGGAGGTGAAGCGAGGGTTGTTTGAAACCAACGGCGTGCTGCACTACCTGCCGAGGATCGTCGGCCACGGCCGAGCGGCGCAGTGGCTGATGACGGGCGAACGGGTACCGGCGGCCACGTTGCTGGCCGCGGGCTTGATTACCGAGTTGGTACCGGCCGACCAACTGTTGGCCCGGGCCACGGCTCTCGCCACGACGGTCGCGGCCAACGCCCCGATTTCCGTTCGGCTGATCAAGAAGCTGCTTCGGCGGACGTGGGAAGTGGACCTCGAGGCGATGCTGCAGTATGAGGTCGATGGGATGATGGCCTGTATGGCCAGCGAGGACATTGAAGAGGGCCTTCGGGCGTTCATGGAGAAGAGACCACCGGTATGGAAAGGCGTCTGACATGAGTCGAACTACGCTGGGATTTGTCCTTGGGCTTTGGTGTGTCACCCCGCTTCTGGCCCAGCAGCCCGAGCCGCTTCAGAGTTGCCCGGCGCCGGCGAACCCCGGAACAGTCGAGGTGGCCCGGACCTCAGTGTACGTGCCGATGAACGACGGCGTTCGCCTGGCGGTGGACATCAACCTGCCCAAAGGTCTCGCGGCCGGCACCAAGCTCCCGACGATCTTGGTGTCCACCCGCTATTGGCGGGCCGCCGAAGGGCAGCCGGCGGGCCCGAATGAGCGGTTCTTTTTGTCCCGTGGCTACGCCTACGTGTACGCCGACGTCCGGGGCACCGGGGCGTCGTTCGGCCAGTGGTACTATCCCTGGGCTCCTCGGGAGATTCAAGACATCGGGGAGTTGGTGAGTTGGATTACCAAACAACCGTGGTCCGACGGACAAGTCGGCTCGATCGGCACCTCGTACACCGGCAATACCGCACAGTTGGTGGCGGCGGCGAACCACCCGGGGGTCAAGGCCGTGGTGCCCCGGTTCATGGATTTTGACGTCTATACCGACTTGACCTATCCCGGGGGGGTGACGAACCAAATGCTGCTCCGGGATTGGGGCACGATGGTCTATGCCATGGACATGAACAAAGTTCCGGATGCCCCGAAAGGGGTGAGACGAGTCGACGCCGACACGGACGGAGCCCTCCTGGCCGGCGCGGTGGCGGACCACCAGAAGAACCCTCCACTTCACCTGGCGATGGACAGCACCATCGTCTACCGGGACGACGTCGTGAAGCAGTTCGGGGGCGCGACCAACGACATGTCCGGCACCTACCGGTATCGCGAGGCCGTGGAGCGATCGCGGGTCCCGATTTTCGGCTGGGCCGGGTGGCTCGACGCCGGCACCTCGCAGGGCGTTCTCAACCGGTTCATCAACTGGTCCAATCCGCAAATCGTGGTGATTGGCCCCTGGAGCCACGGCGGCGGGTTCCACACCAGCCCGTTCTTCCCCGCCGACCGGCCGACCGAGCCGAGTTCGCTCCGCCAGACCGAGCAGGCCACCTGCTTCTTCGACCAATACATGAAGGGCAAGCCCAACCAGATGGCCGAGAAGGCCATCATCTACTATACGTTAGGCGAAGACAAGTGGAAGAAGACGATGACCTGGCCGGTGGCCGGCACGACGGCCCGCCGGTTCTATCTGGCCGGCGACAAGGGCCTGACCGCCGCGAAGCCGGCCGGGGGCGCCGACCAATATCAGGTTGACTTCGAGGTCAGCACCGGAACCCGGAACCGGTGGTATACCCAACTGGGCGGGGCCGATGTCGTCTATCCCGATCGATCAGCCCAGGACGCCCGGATGCTGGCTTATACCTCGCCGCCCCTGGACCGGGATCTCGAGGTGACCGGGCACCCGGTCGTGACCCTCGAGGTGGCCTCAACGGCGCCGGACGGTCACGTCTTCGTGTACCTGGAAGACGTCTCGCCCGAGGGCGTTTCCACCTACGTGACCGAGGGGATGCTGAGGATGCTGCATCGCAAAGTGTCCACTGGGAAAGCGGCCTACCGGACCCTCTACCCGTACCGGAGCTACGAGCGGAAAGACGGGCAGCGGATGATCCCGGGGCAGCCGGCCACGCTGACCTTCCAGTTGATCCCGACCTCGGTATTGTTCAAAGCAGGCCATCGGATCCGGATTGCCGTGGCCGGCGCCGACCAGGAGACGTTCCAGCGTCTTCCGTCGAGCGGGAACGTCACCCTGACGGTGCGGCACGGCGGATCGTTCATCGACCTTCCGGTGGTGCCGCGCAGCTGAGGCTTCAGATGCGAAGATTTCTGACGGCAGTGGCGCTGGCCGGATCGGCCGGCGCCACCCTGGCCCGCGCCCAGTCGGCCTCGCCGGCGACCCGGACCGCGATCACGACCGAACTCAAACAGATGCTGGACTCGTTACTGCAAAGCGACTCGACCACGCCCGGGTTGGCATTGCACGTCGAGTCGCCGCGGTACGGACTCTCGTGGACCGGCACCGCCGGAGTGGCGGATCGAGCCACTCGGGCTCCGCTCGGCCCCACCCACGCGTTTCGGATGGCCAGCAACACCAAGACCTACGTGGCGGCCGCGGTGCTCAAGCTCTGGGAATCTGGCAAGATCAGGCTGGACGCCCCGATCGGCAGCTACCTCTCGCCGGCCACGATCGCCACGCTTAAGCGAGGCGGCTACGATCCGTCGGTCATCACGGTCCGGCACCTGTTGACGCACACCAGCGGCATCTTCGATTGGGGTGACCTGCCGGAGTACGGCGAGCGGATCCAGGCCAACCCGAAGTATCGATGGAGCCGGGCCGAGCAATTGGCGCTGGCGGTCGACCGGGGCAAGCCGTATGGACGGCCGGGGGAATTCTTCCGGTACTCCGATACCGGGTACAACCTGCTCGGCGAGATCATCGAGCGGGTGACGGGCAAGTCGTGGGCCCCGGCCCTCCGCCAGACGATTGGTTTTTCCGGCATCGGGTTGAACGAAACCTGGCTGGAGTCGCTGGAGCCGGCACCGGTCGGCGTCGCCGGCCGAGCCCACCAATACATCGGGCCGGTCGATACCTACGACTGGGATCCTTCGCTCGACCTCTGGGGCGGCGGCGGCTATGTCGCCACGATGCGGGACATGGCCCGGTTCACTCGCGGTTTGTTTACCGGGATGGTCTATCAGACCCGGACCACCAAGGACTCGATGCTCACGACCGTTCCGGCCAAGGAAGGACCGGCCTACCGAGGCGGCGGATCTCGAATCGCCAAGCAGGGCAACTACCGGATGGGCATCGCGGTGGTCGACTACGCGGGGATGCCGACGTACGTCCATAGCGGCTTTTGGGGCACCTTCTCGCTGTACGTGCCGCACTGGGATCTCTCGATTGCCGGCGTCCAGACCCAGCAGCAGAGCCGGTTGCTGGGCGCCTTGATGACCGGTTCGGTGGCGGTGCTGAAGCGGCATCTCGGCGGGCTCCCGGAGCAGGCCTGGAACCCCGAGGGGTCTTACGAATGGAAGATGGATCTTTCAGGGATCTTGATGAATGGCGGCTTCACGGTGTACCGCCGGCCGGACGGGACCTTCGGATCGCACGGCAACTTGGGCGGTCCGACCGGGGAAGCACTCCTCGGGAAGTCGGTCAAGTACGAGCGGAACGTGCTCGACCTCGCCTTTGAGGCGGCCTCCGGGGAGATCCTGATCCGGGTGGGGTACGACGAGGGGAAGTACACGGGCCGGCTGACCCTCGGCGGGTTGGGCGTCGCCGCGGACATCACGGTCGAGAAGACCGGGAACTAGCGGCGGCGCCCAACTGACTACTTGATGTCTTCCTGCGACTCCAGATTGGCTTCGATTTCCTTCCGGGTCCGCCAGGCGTCGCGCATGGCTTTCTTCGAATAGAGCTCGAGCTGATCGCCGAGGTGCTTGGATCCGGGTTGGGTCGAGTTGCCGTAGGCGGTCAGCACCTTGGCCCGGACCGGCTTCGAGAACTCCACGGCCTGGTAGTAAGTATCGCCGCCGACGTTGGTGAACTTCCCGTCGGTATCGGGCGCGTAGTAGGCCACCCGGAAGACCCCGAACGGGTCACCACTCGCCCCGTTGCCTGGAAAGTCATGGTGGCCGTACCGGAGCCGCATGACCTCGCCGTAGGGTCGATCCAAGGCCCCGACCGATTTTTCGGTTTCCTTCACCGCCAGACTGAGCGCCTCGGCGGCCTGGGTCGGGTTGGCCAAACCGGCGGGGGTCGTCAGGGCAGAGTCGAGTCGCCAGGGCCTCGCAAAGACCTTGCCTTGGGACATTTTGAAGAGCGCCAGGACCCAATTCTGAAACAACACCGTGCCGCGGCTTTCGGCGTCCGCGCTGCGGTCCCACTTCTCGAGGACATCGGCGGCCCGTTTGGCGTCGGCATCGCCTCGGGAGCGGGCGGCGGCGAGCAACTCGGGCAGGACGCGGTCGGCCAATCCCATCCGGGTCGAGTGCTTGTACTCGATCAGTTCCTCGAGGGTCACGCTCGAATCGGCCAACTGCATCGCGGCCGACCGTTGGGGCCGGAAGCTCATTTCCCGCGGCGAGACGTACGCCGCAAACGAATCCGGATTGAAGATCAACGGGAAGCTCACCGTCCAGGGCGGATCGTTGGCGTTTTGGAACCAGCCGGTCACCGGATCCATGGAGTGAGGGAGTTGCTGATACGGTAACATCTCGTTCCAGACCAAGGCCGAGCTGTCGCCCCGGACTGGGCCGGACCAGGAGGCGAAGTCTCCCCGGTTTCGTTTCGGGGTCTTTCCGCCGAAGAAGTAATAGATGTGGCCGTCTTGGCTGGCCGCCATGATGTTGAAGAACGGGACCCGCATTCCCTTGACGATGCCTTCGAATTCCGCCATCG
>JANMHX010000343.1:0-26430 GCA_031375485.1 Gemmatimonadota bacterium
CCGGACTCGACCTGATCCGCGCCCTGACGGAACGACGGCACGCGGAGCTGCAGCAGATGGCGCTGCACGACATGCTCACCGGCCTGGCCAACCGTGCCTTGTTCGAGCAGCGGCTGGCGGCAGCGCTGGCGACCGCCGGCGCGCACTCCGTCGCCGTCCTGTTCATCGACCTCGATCGGTTCAAGTTGATCAACGACAGCCTCGGGCACGCGGCCGGCGACCGGTTCTTGGTCCTGGTCAGCCAAGTCCTCCGCCGGCATGTCAGGACCCTCGACGTCGTCGGCCGACTTGGAGGCGACGAGTTCCTCGTCGTGCTCCCGATGACGAACCCCAGTGAGGCCCGAGGGTTCGTCCAGCGGATCGTGAGCGCCTTTGCGGACCTGATCGCCGACAACCCCGAGTTTGGCCGGGGGTCCCTCAGCATCGGGATCGCCGAGGCCCCGCGCGACGGGTTGACGCCGGCCGCGGTTTTGGCCGCCGCCGATGCCGCGCTCTATTCGGCCAAACGAAGCGGCGGGGCGATGGTGGTCACCGCCGGCGAGGAGTGATGGCGCTCGACCCGGTTGCCCTGTTCGGCGAGACCGAACGACGGCTGGGACATCGCTATCGGCTGGAACGCCTCGTGGCCGCCGCACCGGAACGGGTCCTCTTCGTCGGCCGCGACACCATCCTCAACCGCCGGGTCAGCGTCCGGGTCAATTTTTCTGGAAACGACCAGCTCCGGACCTGGTTCATCCGCGAAGCGGAGGCGTTAGGCCAACTCGATCATCCGGCCATCCGTCATGTCTACGATGTCGGAATCGTCGATGACATGGCCTTCCGGATCGGGAACTGGATCGAAGCTGAGGGTTTGAGCCAGGCCAACGTCCGGGGACCCCGGCCGATCCCGCAGGCCCACATCCTGGCCCGCGATCTCCTCCGCGCCCTCGAACATGCCCACGCCAACGGCATCGTCGTCCGCCGCGTCGTGCCCACCTCGTTGCTCGTCAACAACGTCGGCCGGGGCACCATCACGGACCTCCGGTTTTGCAGCTACACCCTGCCCCACATCCCGGCGGGGGAGATTCCGACCGGCCGGATCTACATGGCGCCGGAAGTCCGCGACGGATCGATGGGCGACGCGATCGCCGACGTCTACGCCGCGGGCGCGGTGCTCTATTTTGCGATCACCGGCGTCGAGCCGACCGAAGATCCGGCGGACCTGATCCCGCCGTCCAAGATCCGGCCCGCCTGCCCCAAGGCGCTCGAACGGGTGATTCTCCGGGCCCTCCAGCACGCCCCGGGATCCCGGTTCTTGAGTGCCTCGGAAATGCTCGAAGACTTCGCCTCGGACGCGGGCGCCTATACCACCCTCTCGACCCTGGACGCCCGGCTCCCGCCAACGAGCGAGGAAGGCCCCAGGGCCTGGGAAAAGCGGCTTCGTCGCGCGTTCGGAGACGACTACGAACTCCTCGCCGAGATCGGCGCCGGCGGGTTCGGCCGGGTCTACCGGGTCCGCGACCTCCAGCTCGAGCGAATGGTAGCGCTCAAGGTCCTTCATCCGACCATGATCCAGGACCCCGAGGGCCTCGAACGGTTTCGGCGTGAAGCGCAACTCGCCGCCCGGGTCACCCACCCGAACATCGTGAGCATCTACGACATCGGGGGACGCTCCGGACTCTCCTGGTACACCATGGAGTTGGTCGAGGGCGCGAATTTGGCGCAGGTGGTTGAAAAGGAAGGCCCGCTGCCACTCGACCGGGTCATGTGGATGTTGCGGGAGGCTCTCGGCGCTCTGGCGCACGCCCACTCGAGCGGCCTCGTCCATCGCGACATCAAACCGGAAAACATCTTGATTCCGAGATCCGGCGGGCTCAAGATCACCGACTTCGGGTTGGCCTTGGCCCTCCGGGGCCAGGGCAAATTCGGCGGCGCCTCGAGCCGGAGCGGCACCCCCCATTTCGCGAGCCCCGAGCAGCTGTTGGGCGACAAGATCGATATCCGGACCGATCTCTACAGCCTCGCCGCCGTCGCCTACTTCGCGCTGCTCGGCTACCCGCCCTTTGCGGGCAGCCGGCCCGAGGTGGTGCTGGCCAAACAGACCACCAACCAACTCCCCGACCTCGTGAAGGAGCGGCCGGAAATCGGACCCGAGGTGGCCCACGTTCTCCGCCAGGCACTCCAGGCCGACCGGAACGCCCGTTACCCCACGGCCTCCGAGTTTCTCCAGGCGCTCAACCGGGGCGCTCGACGGGATCTCCGGGCCAAGGCCACCCCCGGGTGGCTCAAGGTCATTCGCCGGTGGCTCGGGCCGCCCCGGAATCCGCCGCCATCTTGACACCTGCCGGATCGCGCGTCACATTCTGTCGGCGTTTGAAATGTGGGCATCGTGCGTCCTACCCAATCAATCGAGTAACGGCATAGACCGGCTGACCCTGTGGGGTGGTCGACCCGGGTCCTTTGTTTCCTGGCGCGGGATGGGCTCGCGACCAAGAGATGGCTACCGATGCGCATCCGCGCCGGCGGCCGCGGCATTCACCACCTGAGGGAGTTGGCGTAATGGCTCGTATCACTGGCACCGTGAAGTGGTTCAACGACGCGAAGGGGTTTGGGTTCATCACCCCGGAAAACGGCGAGAAGGACTGCTTCGTCCACCACTCGGCCATCAAGATGGATGGCTTCCGCAGCCTCGCCGAGGGCGAGCGGGTCGAGTTCGACATGGTTAGCGGCGCCAAGGGCCCCGCAGCCGAGAACGTCACCAAGGCGAAGTAAGGGGTTTCGGGAAACAAAAAGACCGCTCACGGGAGCGGTTTTTTTGTTGCTCGGCACTCGGCGCTCGGCGGAACTACTTGTGGCGGTAGATGACCCGGCCGCGGGTGAGATCGTAGGGGGAGAGCACGACGCTGACTCGATCGCCTTCGAGTACCCGGATTTTGAATTTGCTCATCTTGCCCGCGGCGTACGCCAGAATCGTGTGTTTGTTGTCAAGGAGGACCCGATAGTTGCGGTCGGGAAGTACCTCCTGCACCACACCTTCCATCTCAATGCCTTCTTCCTTCGCCATCCGGGACGCCTAGCCCTTTCTTGTTCTTCACCTGAGGAACCTACGAGAATGCCCCAAATCTGCCTCCGAAAGCCCTTTCGGGCAACAGCTTAGCCTACCACGGCCCGAAGTCGGGTCAATTCCTCCTCGACGGCGGCCACCAGCGGCCGCATCCGCTCGGCGTCGAAGACCAGCTCCGCCCCGGCGGCCCGGTAGAGCTCCGGCAAGCCGGCCGTGGCGCCGAGCGCCAGGAAATCCCGATACTGGACCAGCGCGGCAACCGGGTCCCGGCGGTAGTTCTGCCAGACTTGGAGGGCGCCCAGCTGGGCGATGCCGTACTCGATGTAGTAGAACGGGTACAGGAACACGTGGAGTTGCCGGTACCAGCGCCCGATCCGCTCGGCCTCGAGCCCCGTCCAGTCCACCGCCCGCTCGAACCGGGCCCGAATGGTGAGCCAAGCCTGGTCCCGGGCTCTTGCGTCTCGGCCCTCCGGGTTGGTGTAGATCCACGTTTGGAAGGCATCGATCGACGCGACATGCGCCAACGTGATCAACGCATCCTCCAAGTGTTCGAGCCGGGCGATGGCGGCGTCCCGCTCGGACAAAAAGGCCCCCGGAGAATCCAGGAGCGGCGCGGCGAGCAACTCCATCGACATCGAAGCCAATTCCGCCGACTCCGCCGTCGGGTGGCGCTGCCAGATCAGGGGTTTGGCATCCGAGGCAAACGCGTGGAAGGCGTGTCCCGCCTCATGAAGGAGCGTCTGCACATCCTCCATGACGCCGGCCGCATTCATGAAGATGAACGGCCGCCCCCGGAAATGAAGGGTGTCACAATACCCTCCCGGCGCCTTGCCCTTCCGGCTGTCGAGGTCAAGCAACTCTTCGCGGACCATGACGCCGAACTGTTCCGAGAGCACCGGGTCGAGCCGGTCAAAGAGCCGCCCGGCTTTGGCCGCCAACTCAGTTCCGGTCTTGAACGGCCGAAGCGGCTCCGCCCGGTAGAGCGTGACGTTGAGATCCCAGGGACGGAGCCGGTCGAGGCCCAATCCGGTCCGTCTCACCCGATGCAAACGCTCGATCGCCGGCATCACCACCTCCTCGACCGAGCGATGAAACTCAGCGCAATCGGCGGGGGTGTAGTCGAACCGGCACTTCGACGCGAACGCGTAGGCCTGGTAGTCATCGAATCCGGCGTTGGCGGCTACTCGCCGGCGAAGTTCATACTGGCGGTCGAACAACGCCGCCAACTGATCCCGAGCCGCCACATAGGGCCCCACCATCCCGTGGAAGGCCCGCTCTCGAACCGCCCGGTCAGGGCTCTGGAGAAACGGCGCGAGGTGCGGCAGCGGTTTCTTCTCGCCATCCCAGTCCGCCATGAAGCCGCCGGTCAAACCCTGGTACTCGGTCCCCGCTTCCTCGAGGGCCGACGTCAGCGGGACGTTCGCCTCGCGAAAGATCTCGATGGACCGGCGAAACCGGGCCGTCATCTGTTCCAGACCAGGCCGAGTCCAGCCCAATCGGGCGAACTTGGCGGCCAGCGCAACACTCTTCTCCTCGGCCTTCGGCGCAATCTCGATGACCAGCCGCCGCTGAATCGCTTGCTTCGCTTCGTCGGCGGTGTCCCGCGTGTACTCGATCATGGCGCTCGAAATCGCCTCGGACACGGCTTCCTCGAGCCGGGACCAGTCCTGGAGCCAGGCCTCGACGGAGGTTGCGTCAATCGGGCGGGCCAGAAGGTCGTCGTAGCAGGCCGCGATGTCCTCCCAGGTCGCCATCGTCACTGCGGTGGGGTTCTCGAGCATGGGGCTCCTAGTGCTTGGCCTGGGCGAGGCGCCCGGCCGATTCGGGCAACCGAAAGGCCAGCAAGCCGACCCCCGCGACAATGCCGGCCGCCAGATAGAACGGCATCGACGCGCCGTACCGCTGAAACACGGCCGTTGAGATCAGCGGTGCCAGCACCCGAGCCCCACCGGCGAACGACTGGGCGACCCCCATGGTCGTCCCGAGGATCAACGGATCGGACGCCTTCGAAATCATGGCGGTCGTGGACGGAAAGATCAGGGCCGTCCCGATCGGGATCAGCGGCATGACCAACGGCAGGATCAGCAAGCTCGGAACTAACGGATAGAGGATCAGGCCGGTGACGAGCGCCACCGTGCCGAGCCGGATGGCCCCCACCTCGCCCAGGCGCCTCACAATCGGGCCCAGGACCACCGCCCGCATCAGGAAATTGAGCGCCCCGGTGTAGGCAAAGAAGTACCCAACATTGGCCGAGGTGACGCCAAACCGATCACCCAGGAAGAGGGCAAAGACCGACGTCATGGCCGAGAAGCCGAGCATCCCCGCCCCATAGACCCACACTAACCGCGACACTAAGGCGCGGGGGTGGGTGACCACCGAGAGGAGCGCCCCGGCCACTGCTGGGCGCGGCCGCGGCACCCCGCCGGCCGGCGTGAACGTCCGAGACTCGGGCAACCAACGCCAGGTAAACAGAAGATTCAGGAAGCAGAGCGTTGCCGCCACCACGCCCGGAACGGCCGTCCCAAATTTGAAGGCAAACGACCCGATGATCGGGCCAACCGCCACGCCGACATTCGTGGCCGCGGAGATCCACCCCAGTGCTTGGGCCCGCCGCTCCGCCGGGATGGCGTCGCCGACGTAGGCGTGAAGCACCCCCGTGGTGCCCCCGCCGGCACCCTGGATCAAGCGCGACAAGAGCAGGACCCAGACCGAGGTGGCGAATCCGAAGACCAGATACGCCAGGCCCGATGCGACCATCCCGACCAACAGGGCGGGCCGACGGCCCCGTCGGTCCGAGAACTTGCCCCAAATCGGAGCGGACGCGATCTGGGCCAGGGAAAACGCCGCGATGATCCAACCGACCGCCACCGGCGGCGCCTTCAGCTCCAACGTGTAGAACGGCAACAGCGGAAACACGATCGCGAAGCCGAGCATGTCGATCAGCGCCGTCGCGATCAGGACCGAGAGCTTTTTGAACTCCGGATCCTTGAGGGTCGTGAATCCCCGCCCCGAAACCGGGGTCACGGGCTACGGAATGGCGGCACGCGACTCCACGGCCATGAGGTTGAGAAAGAGCCGCAACGCCCCACTGACGCCCGCGGTCAGTTGGCGGAAGAAGGCCAGGCCGCTGTAGACATAGGTACCCTTGCCAACTTGGGCGATCAGGAGCCCGCCCTGCAGCGGCGCCTCACCCGGATCACCGGTCTCGATCAACGGCCGATACCTGGCATCCCAAGTGCGCGGGAAATAGAGCCCCCGCTCCTGGACCCAACCATCCCAATCCGTCGGGGCCAGTCGGTTTGGACCCCGGAAGACCGGATCGTCAGGGGTGATCAGTCGAACCGGGGCCCGCTCGTCGGTCACTCGGTCGTGTTGGGGGGCCATCGTCATTGGGTACGGGGCGTACCCGCCGCTGAAGAACGCATGCTGCTGGTATTGAACGATCAGATGCCCGCCTTGGCGGACATAGTCCAGGAGTCGGCCATTGTTCTCGACCAATGCCTGGTCGGTCTCGTAGGCCCGGCTCCCGACCACGATGGTGTGGAAGCGCCCAAGGTCGCCTCGTTCCAGAGCCGCTGCGTCCAACATCTCAACCCCGACCCCGGCGGTTCTGAGAGCCTCGGGGACCTGATCGGCCGCGCCCCGGACGTAGCCGATGAGCCGATCGGCCGGCAGCGATAACGCGTTGGCCCGTATGGTCACTGTCGCTGGGACCTGGAATGACCGAGAGCGGATATGTGGGTAAGTGACAGAAACAGTTCCCGATTCGTAGCGAATACCGCCTTGATCCCGGACCACCGCCCGGATCACGTAGTCCCCCGGCTTAAGCGATGGGGGCGCCTTGAGGAGGAACGTGTACGTCCGCCGCTCTTCTGGTCGGACGAGTCGGAACGGCTGCGGCGCGACCGGGGGCCATCCCGGGGGGAGGTCCAGGGCCACGGTGCCGAACGTCGAATCGGCCCCACCATGTTGGAGCGCCACCGTCAGGACCTCCGGCCCGGTCCGCTCGATCGGCCAAACCCGTACCGAGGGTGCCACCCTGACGTCGACTCGGGGCACGACGCCGACCGGCCGCCGGACCTCGCCGATGGCCTGATCCCGAAATCGATGGAAGACCTCCCGCCGGAGCGTGACCTGGCGGCCGGCTTCGAGCACTAGGTCAAATTGGCCAACCAAGTCCGGCGAATCGAAGGGCTCGCCGAACCCCGCCGACGGTCCGGCCCACCGGTACCAGGCCCCCACCCGATCCTCGCGGAGGAAGTAGGGCGCCGTCGGGGCAGCGCCCGAACCAACAACGACGTCGACCCAACAATGGCTCACTTGCCCCGGCAGAACCGTCTGCTCCACGCCGAGACAGCCGGCCGTGGCCTGCCACCCGTCCGGCGCCCGGATCCCGGGGCGAACCCGAACCGGGCTCATCCCCGTGTTCCAGGTCGACAGCCGAAGCCGGACCGACTGGCCCGCCACCAGCCGCGAACCCTCGGCCATCGCATCGACGACCACGCCGGCACGCCCGGCCGCGGCGATCGCGGCAAACGGCTCCAGCTCGCGGCTCTCTGACGTTCCCGGGCCCGGCGCCGAGGTATCGACCCCGGCGAATAGCTGAGGACCCCCCGCCGTGCGATCCTCAATCAGAGCCAGCCGGATCGGGCTCGGGCCGACCTCTTGGAGGACGCCCATGTCCTGCGACCGATGGAGACTTCGGCCTCGCATCGCAATCTGGCGGACCGACTGCCCGATCTCTGGATCGAGGGCCCCGCCCTCAAGGACCAACGCCGTCCCGGTGGTGTCGAATCGAGCCGAGCGATAAAGCTTGAGGGGCTTCCACGGGCGCAATCCCTCCTGCGCAAGCTCGGGGAAGCGCGCCGGGTCTCCGGCGGCCCTGAAAGCCTCCTGGGCCGCCCAGCCCGCAGCCTGATGCTGTCCGTGGCCGTCCCGTGGCGTCCCAGAGAAGATCGAGACCATGACCTGGGGACGAAATCGCCGAACGATCCGGACCACGTCCTTGAGCAGACTGTCGCGAGGCCAGAAGGTCAGTGCCTCGACCAGGGTTTTCGAGTACCCAAAGTCAAAGGCCCTGGTGAAGTACTGGCGGGCCCCGTCCAGACTCCGGGCGGCCAGGAGTTCCTCCGAGCGGATCAACCCCAGCGCTTCCCCGAGTTCGGGACCAATCAGATTCTGCCCGCCTTCGCCTCGGGTCAGGGAGAGATAGGCAGCCACCGCTCCTTCCCGCCGAACCAAGTAGGTCAGGAGTTCGGTGTCTTCATCGTCGGGGTGGGCGGCAATCATCAGGACCCGCTTGGTGTGGCCAAGCATGCGCTCGGCTTGCGCCACGCCGGCGGCTCCCCCGGTTCCGGGTCCGGCGATCTGGGCCGACGATGATTGGATGGCACCTCCGACCAACAACGCCAACAGCGGTCCCTTACTCCGCATCGTCGTCGTCGCCGGGGTGGTTGTCTGGGGGAGGACGTTCGGTGCGCCGGCCAACGATGAAGGCCAAGACGAAGCTCACCAACGCGGCAAGCAGCAGGGTTTGCGCGGCCCCGCCTGCCATCCGGTTGAGGAGGAGGAGCATCCCCAGAGAAATCGTGATGGTCCCGATCGCCCGGAGAATCTCATCGAGGTTTTTGCCACGGGTCCGGCGGCCCCAATACAGGGCGGCCAGCAGCCCAACCACCCCGAGGACCAGGATCCCGTACCAGATCAAGATCCAGTAACTGCGGCCGATGATCATGGCGTTGCCATCACGGCCTGCGGGTGGCGGCGGAGGAAGTCGAACGTGTAAATGCCGGTCGCATGGCCGTCGCTCCAGTGGATCCTGAGCCCATAGGCGCCGACCAGGGCCAAGTGCACCGGGCGGACGTCGGCAGGCACGCCCGTATGGTCCAGGATCGGCCGGCCGGATATTTCATCGACGCACTGGGCACACGGACAGGCCAGCCGGAGTTCCCGCGCGGCCAGCCTCGTCACGGCGCCGTCGCGAGTCCATTGGAGCAAGATTCCATCATCTCGCCGAGTGATCGCGGCGGGGACCGGCGTGGTTCCGCTCGTACGGCCCTCCTTGGCTATCTTTCACCCGGCCAGGTTGAGACACAGCCGGCCCTCATATCCCTGACGATTGATCGCTACCACCAGGTTTCCAAATGACTAACGCCCATCCCAATCCGTTCGGTACCCGAAGCGAACTCGACCTCGGACCGACTCGCGCCGTCATGTTCCGGCTCCCGGAACTCGCCCGACAAGGGTTGACCAACTTGGATCAACTGCCCTTCTCCATCCGCATCCTGGTGGAGAACGCCCTCCGGCACGCGGGTCGAGGGATCGTGACCGAAGACCATGTCCTTCAGATTGCCCGGTGGACCGGCAAGCCGGCCAGCGGCGAGATCCCCTTCATGCCGGCCCGGGTCGTACTCCAGGACTTCACCGGCGTGCCGTGCGTCGTCGACCTCGCCGCGATGCGGGATGCCATGGCCCGGATTGGGGGCGACCCCCAACGTATCAACCCGGTGGTACCCTGCGACCTGGTGATCGATCACTCGGTTCAGGTCGATCACTACGGAACGGCCGAGGCCTACCACCAGAATGTAGCGCTAGAATTTGACCGAAATAAGGAGCGCTATCAACTCCTCAAATTCGCCCAGCGGGCCTTCCAGAACTTCCGGGTGGTCCCGCCGGGCACCGGCATCGTCCACCAGGTCAACCTCGAGTACCTCTCACCGGCCGTGCAGCTGCGCGACCAATATGGGGACCTGACCGCTTATCCGGACAGTTTGGTTGGCACCGACTCCCACACGACGATGATCAACGGCCTGGGTGTCATGGGGTGGGGGGTCGGCGGTATCGAAGCCGAGGCCGTCATGCTCGGCCAGCCGTACTTCATGCTGATCCCCGAAGTCGTGGGGATGAAATTAGTCGGTGCCCTGCCGGTTGGCACTACCGCAACCGACTTGGTCCTCCAGGCGACCCAGCTCCTCCGGAAGGCCGGCGTGGTCGACAAGTTCGTCGAGTTCTACGGTCCCGGTCTTTCCACCCTCGGGCTGGCCGACCGGGCCACCATTGCCAACATGGCCCCGGAGTATGGCGCCACCATGGGCTTCTTCCCGATCGACGCCGAGACGATCAACTACCTCCGGCGGACCGGTCGGCCGGCGGACGTGATCGACCGAGCCGAGCGGTATTGCAAGGAAAACGCTCTCTTCCGCACCGACGCCACCCCCGATCCGGTCTTCACCAGTACCCTGACGCTCGACCTGTCGACCGTAGCCCCGAGCCTCGCCGGTCCGAAACGGCCCCAGGACCTGGTTCGGCTGGTCGACATGGGCAAGAACTTCACCGCCAACCTGGCCGGCCTCCGGGCCGCCGCCGGCGCGGAAAAAACTGCCCCGGCCTCAGGCGAGGTCCGGGATGGCTCGGTGGTCATCGCGGCGATCACCAGTTGCACCAACACCTCGAACCCGTCGGTCATGGTTGGAGCGGGGCTGTTGGCGAAAAAGGCGGTTGAGAAGGGGCTGACCACTAAGCCATGGGTCAAGACCAGCCTGGCCCCCGGCTCCCGGGTCGTGACCGACTACCTGAACGCCGCCGGTCTGACCCCGTTCCTCGATCAGCTTGGCTTCCAGACGGTTGGCTACGGCTGTACCACTTGTATCGGGAATAGCGGCCCCCTGCCCGACCCGATCGCCGAGGCCATCGAGCAGCAGCGTTTGGTGGCGGTAGCCGTGCTATCGGGCAACCGGAACTTCGAGGCGCGGGTCCATCCGTTGGTGCGGGCCAACTACCTGGCCTCGCCGGTGCTGGTCGTCGCCTACGCCCTGGCCGGCCGGGCCGATCTGGACCTATCGACCGAACCGCTCGGGACCGACCGGTCCGGTCAGCCGGTGTACCTGGCCGACATCTGGCCGAGCGCCAAGGAAATCTCGGACGTCCTGGCCAGTTCCCTCACGGCCCAGATGTTCAGCCAAAGCTACGCCCGGGTCTTCGAGGGCGACGCCGAATGGCAGCGACTCGAAGTCCCCGGCGGCAGCCGGTTTGCCTGGGACCGGGCCTCGACCTACGTCCAAGAGCCGCCGTTCTTCCAGGACCTCCCGGTCACGCCGGGCGCCTTCCGCGACGTCGTCGACGCCCGGGTGCTCGCCACCCTCGGCGATTCGGTGACGACGGACCACATCTCGCCGGCAGGTTCGATCCCGAAGAACGGCCCAGCCGCCCGATTCCTCCTCGAAAAAGGCGTGGCCACCGCGGATTGGAACACCTTTGGCGCCCGCCGCGGGAACCACGAGGTGATGATGCGGGGTACCTTCGGCAACGTCCGGATCAAGAACGGACTGGTGCCGGAGAAAGAGGGCAACTGGACCCTGGACTTCAAGACCGGTGAGGTCGTGTCGATCTATGACGCGGCCATGCGGTATCTCGAACGCGGCACGCCGCTCGTCCTCTTGGTGGGCAAGGAGTACGGCACCGGCTCGAGCCGTGACTGGGCCGCCAAGGGTACGACGCTCCTCGGCGTCAAGGCCGTGATCGCCGAAAGCTACGAGCGGATCCATCGGAGCAACTTGGTAGGGATGGGCGTCTTGCCCCTCTGCTACGAGCCGGGGCAGACCCGTGAGTCACTTGGCCTGACCGGACGGGAGACCTTCACGATCACCGGGATCGCAGCCGGGCCGGTGCCGGGCGGACGGGTCGATGTGACGGCAACGGCCGAAGACGGAACCACCAAGAAATTCAAGGCGGTGGTGCGGCTCAACTCGAATGTCGAGGTCGATTACTACCGGCATGGAGGGATTCTGCCGCGGGTACTGAGGATGTTTAGTTAGGCACTCGGCACTCGGCACTCGGCACTCGGCACTCGGCACTCGGCACTCGCGGAAAGAACAATGGGGGGAGCGTTTCGGCTCCCCCCATTGAGTTTTCGTTTGGTGGACTCGGGTCGGTTAGGCGACGAGGTCCTTGAGGCGGTCGCCGGTTTCGCCTTCGCGAAGCCGTTGGAGGGCCCGGTCACGGAGTTGACGAATCCGCTCGCGGGTGACTCCCATCATCCGACCGATTTCCTCGAGGGTCCGGCTGTTGCCGTCTTCGAGGCCGAAATAGAGCCGCAGCACCTTGGCATCGCGCGGTGGCAACGTCGCCAAGGCCGCTTCGATGTCGTTGCTCTGGCTGTTGGCCAGAGTGGAACTGTCGGTGCCTTCCTGATCGGTGGCCGCGAACCGCTCCATCCGCTCGTTGCCATCGCCGTCCCGGGTGGGGTGGTCGAGGCGAACGGCTTCGGAATTGAGCGCGCTCAGGCTCCGAACCGCTTCCGGCGTCAAGCCGGTGGCGCGGGCCAATTCTTCGGTGGTCGGCATCCGGCCGAGACGTTCCTTGAGGAGCGTCGTGGTCCGGCCGAGCCGCGAGAGATCCGCGGTCCGGTTGAGGGGCACCCGAACCGGCCGCCCATGACGGGCGATCGCGGCTTGGACCGCCTGACGAATCCACCACACCGCATACGAAATGAACTTGACGCCGCGATCCGGATCGAACTTCCGGGCCGCGGTCATCAGCCCGAGGTTGCCCTCGCCGATCAAGTCGACGAGCGGAACGCCCCGGTTCTGGAATTTTTTAGCGACCGACACGACGAACCGCACGTTGTGACGAGCCAACTTTTCCTGGGCGACGATGTTACCCCGAAACGCCTTGCGAGCGAGTTCCATTTCCTCGTCTCGGCTGAGCAGCGGTACTCGGGAAATTTCGTCCAGGTAGAGGTCGAGGCTCTCGCGGCCCTCGTCCACCGCACGGGCGATCTGAGCGGGTCGAGCCGCTCGGCGCTTCGCACGAGGAAGAGTCACTAGGTCCTCCAAACAGTGAAAGGAAACTGCTCCCGAAGATCCCGAAAACCGTCCGAAAACGTTCGTCCTCTTCGGCGCGCCAATATACTACCTAAACCCAAAAAAATCAATCACTTAGGTAAAACGGTCAGGGATATGAGGTTGCAGAAAAGTGCGGTAATTCCGATTCCGCCAGTCGGCTTTCCTCAGGTCGGGCCTGCCGCCGCTGCAATAACGTGGTGACCCCCTGCCTTGGATGCAACAAGAAAGGGGACGCTTTGTGGCAGGGAGGTTACACACCTCCCTGCCGCGCCGGTCTACATGGCCTTGAGCTCGGCCACCAGTTTTTGAAGGGTCGCCTTGGCGTCACCAAAGAGCATGGCGGTCTTGGGGTTGTAAAACAGCTCGTTTTCGATTCCGGCAAACCCGGCCCCCATCCCTCGCTTGAGGACGATGATCGAGGCGGCTTTGTCGGCGTTCAGAATCGGCATCCCGTAAATGGGACTGCCCGGATCGGTCCGAGCCGCCGGGTTGACGACATCGTTGGCACCGATGACGACGGCCAAATCGGTCCGCTCGAACTCGGCGTTGATCTGGTCCATGTCGAAGAGCTTGTCGTAGGGCACATTCGCCTCGGCCAGGAGGACGTTCATGTGCCCTGGCATCCGGCCGGCCACCGGGTGAATGGCGTATTTCACTTCCCCGCCCTTCTTCTCAACCAAGTCGGCCAGCTCCCGAACCAGGTGCTGGGCCTGAGCCACGGCCAAGCCGTAGCCCGGGATGACGATGACGCTCTTGGCGTAGGCCAACTGGACCGCCGCATCATCGGCGGAGGTCTGGCGCACCGTGAGCCCCTCGGCCGTCTTGGTCGAGGTGCCCGTGGCGCCGAACGACCCGAACAGCACGTTGGTGAGCGAACGGTTCATCGCCTTACACATGATCTGGCTCAGGATGATCCCGCTCGACCCGACGAGGGCTCCGGCAATGATCAGGACGTCGTTGTGGATCACGAACCCCGTCATCGACCCCGCAATGCCGGAGTAGCTGTTGAGCAGAGAGATGACCACCGGCATGTCGGCGCCGCCGATCGGGATCACCAACAGCACACCGATCAGGAGCGACAGAACCCAGACGGCGTGGAAGGCCCACATCGGCGCAGCCGGAGTGATCACGAGCCACCCGCCGAGACCGAGGATCGTGAGGAACATCGCGCCGTTGAGCAGCTTCTGGCCGGGAAACACGATCGCCCGGCCCGGCATCAGTTCCTGGAGTTTGGCGTACGCAATGAGGCTGCCCGTCAGGGTCACGGCGCCGACCAAGAGGGTCAGTTGCGTGGTGATCGCGACATCGAGCGGTGGCGCGACCCCCGAGGCCGCCGCCTTCAGAAACTCGGCTCCACCGACCAGCAGGGAGGCTCCGCCTCCGAGACCGTTCAGGAGGGCCACCATCTGCGGCATCGACGTCATCTTCACCGAGCGAGCCAACCACATACCGAGGGCCGAGCCCACGAGCAGACCGGCCCCAATGACTTGGTACGACAGAATCCCTTGGTTGAACAGCGTCACCAGGATGGCAATCAGCATTCCGGCGCCCGACAAGCGGTTGCCCCGGACCGCCGTCGCGGGGCTCGAGAGCCATTTCAATCCGACGATGAAGAGGATCGTCGCAACGAGATAGAGGAGTTCAGCCGTAGCGAAGCCCATTAGCGTTGCCCCGGTTTCTTCTTGAACATCTGGAGCATGCGGTCGGTGACGGCGTATCCACCTACCACGTTGATCATGGCGCAGACGACGGCCAGGAACCCGAGCACCGAGGAGAGCCAGCCATGCTCACCCCCGGCGACAATCATCGCGCCGACGATGGTGATGCCGCTGATGGCGTTCGCGCCGGACATCAACGGGGTGTGAAGGGTCGTCGGCACCCGGTTGATCAACTCGACGCCGAGAAAGGTGGCGAGCGTGAAGATGACGATACTAGCTAGGATGGCTTCCATGGTCACTTGCTCCCGTAGCGAACGGCGCCGGCGTGGGTCACGCACATCGGGCCGACGATGGCGTCCTCGAGATTGACGGCAAGTCCACCGTCCTTGATGGCATACTCGAGCAGCGATTGGACGTTCTTGCTGAACATGAAGCTGGCGTGGTTCGGTAACATGCTGGGGACGTTCTTCGGTCCGAGAATAGTGACGCCTTGCAGCGTCACATCCTCGCCGGGCTGGGTCAACTCGCAATTCCCGCCGCTGTCGGCCGAGAGATCGACGATGATCGACCCCGGTTTCATCGACTCCACCATGGCCTTGGTAATCAGGCGCGGGGCCGGCTTGCCCGGAATGGCCGCGGTGGTGACGACCAAGTCCATGTTCTTGATGTGGCCGCCGATCGCCTCCAGCACGAGGGCTTGTTGGTCGGAGGCCAGTTCCTTCGCGTACCCGCCGGCCCCCTCGGCCTTGGCTTCGGTCTCCACGAAACTGGCACCCAAACTCTGAACCTGCTCTTTGACGACTGCCCGGACGTCAAAGGCGGAGACCACCGCCCCCAGTCGCCGCGCGGTGGCGATGGCCTGCAAGCCTGCCACACCGGCCCCAATGATGAAGGCCCGGCCGGGCGTCAGCGTCCCGGCCGCCGTCGTGAGCATGGGCAGCAGCCGGCCCATCCGGGACGCCCCGAGCAGGACGGCTTGATACCCGGCCACGGTGGCCTGCGAGGACAAGATGTCCATCGATTGCGCCTTGGTGGTCCGGGGCACGAGTTCGAGGCAGAGAGCCGACACGCCCCCGGCCGCGAGTTGCTCGAGCAGCGGCCCGTTCGCATGGGGCGCCATCAACGAGATCAGGACCGAGCCCCGCCGGAGGCCCTTGACCTGATCGGCGGTAGGCGGCTGGACCTTGACGACGAGATCGGCCCCGTCCGTGGCGGCACTCGGGCCGTCGACGATGCTGGCACCCGCATCGCGATACAACTGATCGGGGAAAAAGGCGGCCGATCCGGCCTCGCGTTCCACCACCACATCGTGCTTCTGTTGAACGAGCTTCTGAACAGTTGCGGGGATCAGGGCAACGCGCCGCTCACTCGCGGCCGTTTCCCGGAGGACACCAATGCGCATCAGACCTCACTCGACGTTGGTGCAACGGAGCCCCGGCTCTTGGGGTGGGATGGCCGGAGGGAACCTTGGGCCGCGAATCTACACCCCAAATGCCCGGTCCGACAGTGGACTTTCCTCCCGCCGATCCGGTAACATTGGCGATGTGTACTTCTTCACGATAGTGACCCATGACTAGTGTGCGCGTCTTTGTCCCCGGCTCGATCGGCAACGTCGGGCCCGGCTTGGACATTCTTGGCTTGGCGGTCCGGGGCCTCGGCGACACCGTCCGGGCCGAACGAATCCCCGGCGGGCGAGTCGAGATTCGCGAAGCCGGGCACCCCGACCTGCCGAAGGCCGCCGGTCGCCACTCCTCGGCGATTGCGGCCCGGGCGGCGATCCGCTTGGCCGGACAAACCGGTCAGGTCGGGATGGCCATCTCGCTCGAGAAGGGCCTCCCGCTCTCGGGCGGCCAAGGAGGGAGCGCCGCGTCGGCGGTTGCCGGGGCGGTGGCCGCCAACGTCCTGATGGGATCGCCGCTCGGGGCCGACGGCCTGCTCCTGGCGGCGTTGGCGGCCGAAGCGCAGGTGGCCGGCCGCCACCTCGACAACATCGCCCCCGCCCTGCTGGGGGGATTGGTCCTGATTCGGTCGCTCGACCCGCTCGATGTCGTCTGCCTTCCAACCCCGACCCGGATGCACATCGTGCTGGCCAAACCCGACTACCAACTCGCCACCAAACGGGGCCGGGCCTTGCTGCCTAACACAGTCGACCGTGCGACGGCGCTGCACCAAGCGGCGACGGTGGCGGCCATGGTCGCCGCCGCCTATCGGAACGACCTGCCGTTGTTCGGCCGCTCGATCGACGACCGGATCGCCGAGCCCGCCAGGGCGCCGTCGCTTCCTGGCTTTGCCGCGGCCAAGCGGGCCGCCCTTCGGGCCGGGGCGCTCGGGTGTTCGATTTCGGGCAGCGGGCCGACGGTCTTCGCCATTACGGCGAGCCGCCGGACAGCGGCGGCGGTGGGCGTCGCGATCCGGCGGGCCTACGCCCGGGCCGGCTATCACGCCGAGGTCCGACTGACCACCCCCGACCTGGCCGGCGCCCGGGTGCTCCGATGAGCGGCTGGCTTCAGTGCGACGACTGCACCGCCCGGTTCGACCTCTTCGCCCCAATCACCCGATGTGAACGGTGTCAGGGACTCCTGGCCGTCGGGCGGGACGATCGACCGGAGGACCTGGCGGCCCGATTTGCCGAGGGGTGCCGGCATCCGGGTCCGCTGACCCGATCCGGGGTCTGGCGGTTCCGCGAGTTGGTGTTCCCCGAGATGCGCGACGAGGACGTGGTTTCATTTCCCGAGGGCAATACGCCGCTGGTGACCCGGGAACGAGTGGCGGAGTGGGCTGGGTGCCGCCGCCTGGTCCTCAAGCATGAAGGCATGAACCCAACCGGGTCCTTCAAGGACCGGGGCATGACCGTCGCCGTGAGCCACGCCCGCCGACTGGGAATGCAAGGGGTGGCCTGCGCCTCGACGGGAAATACCTCGGCCTCCTTGGCCGCGTACGCGGCCCAGGCCGGGATGACGGGGGTCGTGTTGATCCCGGCCGGAAAAACGGCCCTGGGCAAATTGGCCCAAACGGTAGCCTATGGCGCCAAGATCTTGGCGGTCCGGGGTGATTTTGACGCCTGCCTGACCCTGGTCGATCAGGCCAGCCAGCGCCTGGGCCTCTACCTCGTCAACAGCATCAATCCGTTCCGGCTCGCCGGCCAGAAGTCGATCGTGTTCGAGTTGTTGGAGGACCTCCGCTGGCGGGCGCCGGACTGGATCGTGTTGCCCGCCGGCAATCTCGGCAATACCTCGGCGTTCGGGGCCGCCCTGGTGCAAGCCCGGGCCCTCGGACTGATCGACCGGATGCCGCGGCTCGCCGCCATCCAGGCCGAAGGGGCCGCGCCATTTGCGCAGAGTTTCCGGAACGACTTTGCCACCCGATACCAGGTGGAGGCTGAAACCGTCGCCACGGCGATTCGAATCGGGAACCCTGCTTCACACTTCCGGGCGGTCGCGGCGATGCGGGCCACCCGGGGAGTGGTCACCACGGTCAGTGACGAGGAAATCCTGGCGGCTAAACGGGTCATCGATCGGGCCGGCGTCGGGTGCGAACCCGCCAGCGCCGCGTCGGTCGCCGGGGTCCGACGGCTGGTGGCCGAGGGGGTGATTGGGGCAAACGAGGAGGTGGCGGCCGTCCTCACGGGCCATATCCTCAAGGACCCGGAGATCCTTCTGAAGAACCAGCAAACCGACATCCGCGAAGTCGATCCGACCCTGCCGAGCATCGAAGCGGCGCTCGCGGAGCGCGTCGGATCGGTGAACGGACACGAGAAAGGGCGGACTTTCGCCCGCCCTTCCCCGCCCTGAGTTGATTCGATCGGCGGCTAGTGGTGGCCGCCGCTGACGGTTGCGACCGCTTGCCCCAACTCGGTGTACGCCGTCGGATCGGTTTCCCGGAACGGCGTCATCACGTGGGCGATCTTGCCGCTCCCGTCAATCACGAACACGGTCCGATGATCCAACATGCCCATCCGAGTCTGGATGGCGACTCCGTACTTCTTCCCGACTTCGGCCCCGAGATCGCTCAAGAAGGTCACCGGGTAGTTCTTATCCTTGGCCCAACTCGCGAGCGCCGTATCGGGATCAACACTGATCCCGAAGACCTTCACGCCTTTGCCGTCTTTGAAGAGCTTCGCGTACTGATCACGGTACGCGTCCATTTGAGCCGTTCAGCCACCGGTCCGGGCTTTATAGAAGAAAGCCAGTACCACGGTTTGGCCCCGGAAATCCAAGAGACTCACCGCTTTGGGTGAGACGCCATCCTTGGTGGCGGCGCTCAGGGTGAACTCCGGGGCGGTAACGCCGACCGCCAGGGGCGTCGGTTTGTCCTGAGCGGCAGACGTCGACGCAACTACTGCGCCGACCGCGGCGGCCAAGACCAGGGTACTCCTCAAGGCGACCTCCTTCGGGGGTGTTCCGGGTGAACGGACCCGGGCAATATCGCTAGGCCGGACGCGTCCGCCAAATCCCGAGCTGGCGGCCTACCCTCCCAGGTGGTCCGGGCCTAAGTTCCCCGGGCTATGGCCAACTATCAATACATCTTTACGATGACGAACCTCCGCAAGGTGGTTCCACCCAGCCGCGAGATCCTCAAGGGGATCTACATCTCGATGTACCCCGGCGCCAAGATCGGGGTTTTGGGCTCCAACGGGGCCGGGAAATCGACGCTGCTCAAGATCATGGCGGGGGTCGACCACGATTTTCTCGGCCAGGCGAAGCCGGCGGATGGGGTCCGGATCGGGTACCTGTCGCAGGAGCCTTCGCTCGACCCGACCAAAGACGTCCGCGGCAACGTCGAGGTGGCCGTGAGCCACACTCGGGCGCTGCTGACGCAGTTTGAAGAAATCAGCATGAAGTTCGCCGAGCCGATGTCCGACGACGCCATGAACGCGTTGCTCGAGAAACAGGGCGATCTGCAAACCACGATCGACGCCCTGGGGGCCTGGGAACTCGACCGCAAGCTCGACATCGCGATGGACGCCTTGCGATGCCCGCCGGGCGACGCCGACGTGACCAAACTGTCCGGCGGCGAACGGCGCCGGGTGGCGCTCTGCCGGGTCCTGCTCGAGCAGCCGGACCTCCTGCTGCTGGACGAACCGACCAACCATCTCGACGCCGAGTCGGTGGCCTGGCTCGAGCGGCATTTGGCGGAGTTCCCTGGCACTGTGGTTGCAATTACCCATGACCGATACTTCCTGGATAACGTGGCCGGGTGGATCCTCGAGCTCGATCGCGGCGAGGGGATCCCGTGGGAGGGCAACTATTCGAGCTGGCTCAGCCAGAAGCAGAAGCGGCTCCAGCACGAGGAGCGGGCGGCCTCGGCGCGGCAACGGACCTTGGCGCGAGAGCTCGAGTGGATCAACCTCTCGCCGAAGGCCCGGCAGTCGAAAGGCAAAGCGCGGCTCAACGCCTACGAGACCTTGCTGGCCGAAGGGGAGAAAGAACAGGAAGGCGTCGCCGAGATCTCGATCCCGGTGCCGCCCCGCCTTGGCGATGAGGTCGTGATCGCCAAGGGCGTCAAGAAGGGCTTTGGGGAGACGCTCTTGTTCGACAATCTCAACTTCGCGTTGCCGAAGGGCGGGATCGTCGGGGTGATCGGGCCGAACGGCGCGGGCAAGACGACGTTGTTCCGAATGATCACGGGTCAGGAGCAGCCCGACGGCGGCGAGCTGGTGGTCGGATCGACCGTGAAGGTGGCGTACGTCGATCAGTCCCGCGATTCGCTCGATCCGACCAAGTCGGTCTATGAGGAGATTTCGGGCGGCCAGGACCAGCTCGACTTCGGGAAGCGCCAGGTCAACGCCCGAGCCTACTGCGCGGGTTTCAATTTCAAGGGTGCCGACCAGCAGAAGAAGGTCGGTTTGTTGTCGGGCGGCGAACGGAACCGGGTCCACTTGGCCAAGGTGATCAAGAGCGGCGGCAATCTGCTGCTGCTCGACGAACCGACCAACGACCTCGACGTCGATACGCTCCGAGCGCTGGAGGACGCGTTGCTTCGGTTTGCGGGCTGCGCGGTGGTCATCAGCCACGATCGCTGGTTTCTCGATCGGGTGGCGACCCACATTCTGGCGTTTGAAGGCGAGAGCGAAGCGTATTGGTACGAGGGGAACTACCAGGACTACGCGGCGGACTACAAGAAGCGCAAGGGCGTGGCCGTCGACCAGCCGCACCGGATTCGGTATCGGAAGTTGGTGCATTAGGACGGGCTCGGCACTCGGCGCTCGGCGCTCGGCACTCGGCAATTGGCTATTGGGGAAAGGGATGGGGGGTTTGCGACAGAAGGTTTCGGTCTTGCCGCCTCGGCTCGAGGGGCTTTCGGCGGTGGCGACCAATCTCTCGTGGAGTTGGAATCGGGACGCGCGTGAGTTGCTCCGGATGATCGACCCGCCTCTCTGGCGGGAGACGCGGGATAATCCGATCGCGATGTTGCGTGAGGTTTCGCTCACGCGGCTCGAGAAGTTGGCCAAGGATCCGGACTTTCTGGTCCGGTACGACCGGGTGATGGAGTGGGTGTCGAGCGATCAGCAGCCGGACCGGACTTGGTTTGCCCGGCGGTATCCCACGCTGATGACCCGGCCGGTGGCGTACTTTTGCGCGGAATTCGGCCTCCATTGCTCGGTGCCGATCTACAGCGGTGGTCTCGGGATTCTGGCGGGCGATCATTGCAAGACGGCCTCGGACCTCGGACTGCCGTTCGTCGGGGTCGGGTTGTCGTACATGAAGGGCTACTTCGATCAGCGGCTTCGGGCCGACGGGTGGCAAGAAGACAGCGACGAGAGCGTCGACCCTGCCCTGACGCCATTGACGCCGCTCCGGGGGGCGAAGGGCGAGCCCTACCTGGCGGTGGTTGACACCTTTGGTCGCCCGGTGCATGTCCAAGTGTGGACGATGAAGGTCGGCCGGATTCCGTTGTATCTTCTCGATACCAACCTGGAGGAGAACCACGCCGACGACCGGACGCTCCTCAACAAACTGTACGCGGGCGGGCCCGACCTCCGGCTCCGCCAGGAGTGGCTGTTAGGCGTCGGGGGGGTCCGGGTCCTCCGTGCCGTTGGTGTCGATCCCGGCGTCTGGCACGCCAACGAGGGTCATGCGTCCTTCATGTTGATCGAACGGCTTCGCGAGTTGACGGCGGCTGGCGTGCCGTTCGCGGATGCCCTCCAGCAGGTTCGGGCCACCTCGGTCTTTACCACCCATACCCCGGTACCGGCCGGTCACGACGCCTTCGAGATCGACCACCTCGAGGCCTGCACGGGCCCGATTTGGGAGGAAATGGGCGTCGACCGTGCGACCCTGCTCGGACTGGGCCTCCACAGCGGCAGCACCGATCGCCGGTTCCAGATGACGGTGCTCGCGATTCGGACCTCGGGCCGGGTCAACGGCGTGTCGGAGCGCCACGGCCAAGTGTCCCGAGAAATCTGGCATTCCCTCTGGCCCGACCGGTCGCAGGACGATGTCCCAATCGGGGCGATCACCAACGGGGTCCATTTGGCGACCTGGATGGCCAATCCGATGATGGCGCTCCTCGACCGCCAACTCGGGCCTGACTGGGGTCTTCGGCTTGACGATCCGAGTCTGCTGGAACAGATCAAGACCGTCGACCCCCATGCCCTTTGGGAAGTCCATTTGGCCCTCAAGGGCCGGCTGATGGGCTACATCCGCGAAGACGCCCGGAAACGGTTTGCCGCTCACTGGGAAGAAGCCAATCAAGTGGTGGCCGCCGGCACCCTGTTGCACCCGTACGCCTTGACGATCGGGTTCGCCCGCCGGTTCGCGAGTTACAAGCGGGCCTCGTTGATTTTTCGCGACGTGGACCGGCTGCACCGGATTCTCTGCGACAAGCGGCGCCCGGTTCAAATCATCTTTGCCGGCAAGGCGCACCCCGCCGACAACCCCGGCAAGACGATCCTTCAGGAGGTGTACCGGAATACCCACGACCGATTCTTCGAAGGCCGGGTGGCGTTCCTGGAGGATTACGACATGCACCTGGCCACCAGCTTGGTCCAGGGCGTCGACCTCTGGCTCAACCTCCCGCGAGTGCCACTGGAAGCCTCCGGCACGAGCGGGATGAAGGCGGCGTTCAACGGCATCCCGCAGTTGGGCACCATCGACGGGTGGTGGGAAGAGGGCTACGACGGAAGCAACGGGTGGGCGATCCCGTACCCGCACGACACGACCGATCCCGCGGTGGTCGACGCGTCCGACGCGGACCACTTCTACCGGCTGCTCGAGGAGGAATTGATCCCGCTCTATTACGACCGGGACCCGCTCGGCGTTCCCCTCGGCTGGGTCGACCGGATGCGGAACGCGATCCGGGTGGCCTTCCATCAGTTCAATGCCCGCCGGATGGTGCAGCGTTACACCGAGAAGTATTACGTGCCTGCGATCCGAGGCGATGTCATGACCAACTCCCCCCCGACGGCCTAACATGACGGAACGCCGCATCGTCGACCGGACCCTGCTCCCCCACTCGGCCCTGGCCGCCGGGGGGACCGAGCCCGTCACGGTCGTCCATGTCGCGGCCGAGTTCTACCCCTTCGCCCGGTCCGGCGGCTTGGCCGAAGCGGTCGCCAACTTGGCACGGTTTCAGTCGCGGGCGGGGGTCCGGACGATGGCCATCTTGCCGTTGTACCGGAGCGCCCGGGCCAAGGCCGGCGCCCTGGTCCCGTTCGGCGAGCCCTTCGAGGTCGCGTTAGGCAACCGCACCGAAACCGTCCGGCTGCTGACGGCGGCCACCCCGGCGGCCTCCGGCACCCAACTCTTGTTTCTCGAGCACGACGAGTTCTACGACCGGCCGAAATTGTATGGTGACTCCGCCGGAGACTACCCCGACAATCCGCTCCGGTTCGGCCTCTTTGCACTCGCGAGCATCATCGCCCTGCCGATGCTCGCGACCGGCCCGATTCTCCTCCACGTCCACGACTGGCACGCGGCCCTCGCGCTCGCGTACCTGAAGACCCGGTACGCGAGCGACGCTCGCTATCGCCGGATTGCCACGGTGCTGTCGGTGCACAATGCCGGGTATCAAGGCCATTACCCGCCGCCGGTGCTGCAGGAACTCGGGTTACCTCGGGAGCTCTTCAACTGGCGCCAGCTGGAATGGTACGGCAAAGTCAATTTCTTGAAAGCCGGGTTGGTCTTTGCCGACCACGTCATCACCGTGAGCCCGAACCACGCCATTGAACTCCAGACCCCGGAAGGGGGGTTCGGCCTTCAAGAGGTTTTTTCGTCCCTCGGCGACCGCCTGTCCGGTATTTTGAACGGGATTGACGGCGAAGCCTGGGACCCCCAGACCGACGACCAAATCGCCGCGTCGTTCTCGCCGGAGGACACGGGCGGCAAGGCCGCCTGCAAACGAGCGCTCCAAGAGCGATTCGGTTTGACGATCGATCCGGCCGTCCCAATCGTCGTCATGGCCGCCCGGCTGGTCACCCAGAAGGGACTCGACTTGGTGATCGGGAGCTACGCGCTGTTCGAACTCCCGGCCCAGTTCGTCTTCATCGGGGCCGGCGAGGCGCGGTTCGAATTGGCCCTGGGGCAAATCGCCGCGATGATGCCGCACCGGGTGGCGGTCGATACCGATTTTACCGACGAACTCGAGCATCAGGTCATGGCCGGGGCCGACTTCCTCTTGATGCCGTGCCAGTACGAGCCCTGCGGCCTGACCCAGATGCGCGCGCAGCGATACGGCGTGGCCCCGATCGTCCGCCGGGTCGGCGGACTCGCCGACACGGTCGAGGACGGGGTCACCGGATTCGTCTTCGACCCGTACGAAGAGGCCTCGTTGGTTGGGGCCACGCTCCGAGGCATCGACACGTATTTCAACCCGTTCGAGTGGCAGCGCATTCTGGCCACGACGATGCGGCGCGACTTCAGTTGGGAACGTTCGGTGGACGCGTACCTCGAGACCTATCGTCGGATCATTCAGCGGCTCGAAGGGTCGAAGGCATGGACTTAGTCATCACCCTCCATAGCCACCTTCCCTACGTCCTCAATCACGGCGTGTGGCCGCATGGCTCGGATTGGCTCTCGGAAGCGGCGGTGGATACCTACCTGCCACTGGTCGAGATGTTGCGGACCCTGGAGGTCCAACGGGTCGCTGGACCAGTGACGTTAGGGGTTACCCCGATCCTCGCCAGCCAACTGGCCCACCCAACCTTCGGCCGCGAACTCCGGGCCTTCATGGCCCAGCGATTGGCCGCCTGCGATGAGGCCATCGCCGACTTCGGCGTCAGCGGCGAGAAGGAACTGACCCCGATCGCGGAGTTCTGGCGGGGCCGGCTGGCTCGCCTCGAGCGCCTGTTCGACCGGCTGGACGGCAACCTCGTGGCCGAGTTCCGGCGCCACGAGGAGGCCGGCCGGATCGAGATCATCAGCTCGGCGGCCACCCATGGTTTCTTGCCGCTCCTGGCCCGGGATGAGAGCATCCGATTGCAGCTCGCAACCGGACTCGCCGAGCACCGACGGCTGTTTGGGCGCACTCCGGCGGGGTGCTGGGTTCCAGAGTGCGCCTACCGGCCGCGGGGCGACTGGCATCCCCACCCCTCGGCCCCGTCGGTTCCGCGCCGGCGCGGGATCGAGGAGCATTTGGGCGATGCCGGTTACCGGTACTTCTTTACCGACTCGCACCTGGCCCAAGCGGGCCGAGCCCTCGGGCTTTACCAAGAGCCGGACTTCCCGGATGGCGCTCTGGTGGTCAGCGACGACCCGCTCGATCTGACGGCGGCCCGTTCGCCCTATCGCGGTTACCAAGTGTATCCCCGCCGGGGTCGGCCCAAAGTCACCACCTTGGTCCGGGACCCGGTCTCGTCGCGGCGAGTCTGGAGCCGGTATCAGGGTTACCCCGGCGATGGGGGTTACCTCGAGTTCCACAAGATCCGGTTCCCCGGCGGCCTCAAGTTCTGGCGGGTCACCGGGGCGCAAGTGGAACTCGGTGGGAAGGAACGGTACGACCCGAACGGCGCGCGGGCCAAAGCGCACGACCATGGGCTCGACTACGCCCGGTTGCTCCGGGAGATCAGCCAGCAGGAGGGTCAGTCGGGCGGTGAGTTGATCGTCGTGCCTTTCGACACCGAGCTCTTCGGCCACTGGTGGTTCGAAGGCGTCGACTTCCTTGGCGATACCTACCGCGGCTTGGCCGCGGGCGGCGGTCCTCGGCCAACGACCGGAAGCCGGCATCTGGCCGACCAACCGGCTACCGTCGCCGTGGAGCTGGCCGAGGGGTCATGGGGGGCCAATGGTGACTTCAGCAAGTGGCTCAACCCGGAGACGGTGTGGACCTGGGAACGCCTCTGGGCTGCCGAGGAGCGGTTCTGGCAGGCGGCCCGTCCGGCCTACGCTCGTCCGGATTGCCACGACATCCTGGCCCAGGCCGCCCGCGAGCTGTTGCTGGCGCAGAGTTCCGACTGGCAGTTCATCATCTCCTCGGGAACGGCCGTCGACTACGCGTCCAAGCGAATCGCGGACCACCTGTCGAATCTGGACCGGCTGGTGGCGTTCCTCGAGTCCGGGGTGGTCACCGAGGAGCGCCGGGCCGCGGCCGCCGAGCTCAGACTGCTCAACGACGTCTTTCCCGACATCCTGCCGGCGCTCGGTCTGGCCCTCGAAGGTACCGGCTCGTTCAGCGGATGACGCTCCGGGCTCGCCGGTCCGTGGTGATCCACGGGCATTTCTACCAACCGCCTCGCGAGGACCCCTGGCTCGACCTCGTGGAACGGGAGCCGAATGCGGCCCCCTACCATGACTGGAACGAGCGGATCGACCATGAGTGCTACCGGGCGGTCTTGGCCGCCCGAGTCGTGGCCCCCGACGGCGGGATCCGGCGGATCATCAACACCCTCGAATGGGCGAGCTTCAACGTGGGGCCCACCCTGCTCGACTGGATGGAGCGGGAGTCGCCATCC
>JANMHX010000009.1:0-14119 GCA_031375485.1 Gemmatimonadota bacterium
CGCCCCGGATCGGGTACGCCGCGGCCGCCGCGCTGACCAAGCGCTCGGTGGCTGAGGGGGTGAGCGTGCGCGAACTCGTGGTGCGTGAAGGGCTCCTCACCGCCGCGGAAGCCGAGGGGGTGTTCGACCTGCGCCGCCTGACGGAGCCGGGAGTCCCGGGTGCGCCCGGAGCGGCCGGCTAGACCCGAGTGCCCTTGTCCCGATCGGGAGCGCGAGGGCATCTTGCAGGTGTGAGAATCACCACTTGGGCCGAATACGGCGTGATCTGTTCGCTTCATCTGGCGCGCCGCGCCGACGAAGGGCCCGTCACGGGCCGCGACATCGCGGCGCGCGAGAAGCTTCCCGGCGACTACGTCGAGCAGATCCTGCTCCGGCTTCGCCGGGCCGGGATCGTTGAAAGCGTTCGGGGTGCCAAGGGTGGCTACTTCTTGGCCACCGACCCGGCCGCCATCACGGTTGGCCAGATCATGGCGGCGTCGGAGCACCAGACCTTCGAAATGAACTGTGAGAGCCATCCAGTGGACGCCGAGCGGTGCGCTCCAGGCAGTGCCTGCGCGATTCGGCCGGTCTGGCAGACCCTGCAGCGGCGGATCGATGACTTCCTTGGCAGCGTCACCCTCGCGGACTTGCTCAAGGACGAGCGCGCCCCCGGACCGGAATTCGTCTCCCTGACCTCCGCGCCCAGCCCAGCCTAGGTTCGGGGACCCACAAAAAAAAGCGGACGGCCCCAAGGGGCCGTCCGCTTTCGTTCCAATGCCGAAGGGGGGACTCGAACCCCCACGGGTTTGCACCCACTGCGCCCTGAACGCAGCGCGTCTACCAGTTCCACCACTTCGGCGCGAAGCGCAAACCTAGAGGAGCCAATCGGTTAAGGCAAGCGCTCCGTTGCCAGCCCGCCACAGCCTCTCTATCTTTATATGGGAGTGAGACTTATGAGCCAGAGTTCGAAGGCACCCAAAGATGACGAGGTCCGGATCTCGGTGGCACGGAATCCGCGGGCTACCTACGACTACCACATCCTCGAAACCCACGAGGCGGGGCTGATCCTGACGGGGACGGAGGTCAAGAGTCTCCGGGTCGGGAAGGCCTCGATCAAGGAAGCCTTTGGTTTGGTCCGCAACGGCGAGGTATGGCTGGAAGGCATGCATATCACGCCCTACGAACAGGGGAACCGCTACAACCATGCCCCCCTCCGTTCGCGGAAACTGCTCCTCCACCGCCGGGAGATCGAACGGTTGATCGGCGCGACGGAGCAGAAGGGCTGCACCTTGGTGCCGTTGGAGTTGTATTTCCGGGGCGGCCGGGCCAAAGTGGCGCTGGCACTCGGGAAAGGGAAGAAGGTTCATGACCGCCGGGAGGATATCAAACGTCGGATGGCTGATCGGGAATTGGCGCGGGCACTGAAGGTGCGCGCATGATCGCGGCACTGCTCTTGGCGGTCCTCGCGTTGCCCGGGGCGTCGCCGGCGTTGCCGGCGACCCTGGTGGTTGCGACCCCCAAGGGTGACGTCCGGATCGCAATTCGGCCTGATGTGTCGGGGCCCCTGGTGTCGGCCGCGACCTTGGTACCAGCGTTAGGCGGGCTCGCGTCCGTCGTGGGGGCGTGGGTCCACGTCGAGATTGCCAGCCAGCCGTTTCGGCTCCTGCTCGGCGCGCCGTATTACACCGTCGGCGGCCTTCTCAAGCCGTTGGTCGGGGCCGCGGTGGTCCGGCGGGACAGTCTGTTTCTGCCGCTTGACTTCGTCACCCAGGTCTTGCCGGCGGAACTTCGGGAGCGGTACCGCTACGACCCCTGGTCCGGTCGCCTCGACGAGCCCCAATCGCGCCGCCCCGGGCCCGCCATCGCTTCGACCGACGCCAAGCCACCCCGGGAGCCTGATGCGGTCCGGACGACCCTGCCGAATGGGCTCAACCGCGGTCACGTCGTCACGATCGATCCCGGCCACGGTGGCGTCGATCCTGGAAACCCGGGCACCTTCTTCCCGCGGGGACTCAAAGAAAAAGACGTGGCGCTGCAGGTGGGGCTGCTGGTGCGCCAGGAGCTGCTTCGCCGGGGGGTCGGCGTCATCATGACCCGGACCACGGACACCTTGATCGACTTGCACCATCGGGCGGCCTACTGCACCGAACGGTGCGGGCTGTTCGTGAGCCTCCATGTCAACTCGTTGCCCAAACGGGCGGGATATACCAAGGCCCGCGGCTTTGAGACCTTCTTCCTGGCCGACGCGAAGACGGAGGATGCGGCCCGGGTCGCCAAGATGGAGAATGAGGCCATTCGCTTCGAGGAGCCGAAGGGCGACCAACCGAGCGGACTCGACTTCATTCTCAAAGACCTTCAACTCAACGAGTATCACCGGGAGTCGGCCCGACTCGCGGAACTGATGCAGTCGCACGCGGCGGAGGTCCATGGGGGGACGAACCGCGGAGTGAAGCAAGCGGGGCTGGCGGTTCTCACGACCGCGCGGCGGCCGGCCGTCCTCTTCGAGATGGGCTTCGGCACCAATCCGGAGGATGCCCGCCTGATGACCGAGCCCCGGTCGCAGCGGAACCTGGCCGCATCCGTCGCTGACGCGATCGTCAGCTACCTGATCGAATACCAGCAACGGGTCGGTTCCAACCGCCAGGCAACCCAAACGGGAGCCGGCAAGGAGTGACGACCGCCGCACGGCCGGCCCCCCTCGCCTTGTTCGGCACCACCTTCGCCAATCCAATTCTGCTCGCCGCCGGTACCGCTGGGTTCGGGCGGGAACTCGCCGGAGTCGTCGACCTCGAGGTCGTGGGCGGCCTGGTGACCAAAGCCGTCTCCCTCGAGCCTCGGCATGGCAACCTCCCGCCGCGGGTGGCCGAGTTCGACGGTGGCATGCTCAACTCGATCGGGCTCGCCAACCCGGGCTTGGCGGAAGTGGTCTCGACGGAACTGCCGTGGCTTCGGGCCAACCTTGTTAAGGCTCGCGTCTTCGTCAATGTCGTGGGCTTCACCGAAGGTGAGTACGCCCGGGTGATCGAGGGCCTCGAGCCGGTCGGCGGGATGGTCGGCTACGAACTCAATTTGTCCTGTCCGAATACCTCCGCCGGCGGAATCGAATTCGGCGCCGATCCGGCGGCGGTGGGCCGGATCCTTGCCGGCTGCCGGGCCGTCACCCGGCGGCCGTTGCTCGCCAAACTGTCGCCGGCGCTCCCGGACATTCCGGGGCTCGCGGCCGCCGCGGTCGAGGCCGGCGCCGACGGGATCACGGTCGTCAACACGATGCCCGGGTTGGTGTACGAAGGCGCCGGCCCCCGACTGGGCAACGGCAACGGTGGGGTCAGTGGCCCAGCGTTGCTGCCGGTCGGACTGCTGGCGACGACCCGGGTCCGGCGGCGGCTGCCCCAGGTTGCCATCATCGGGGTCGGCGGGATTCGAACCCTCGAACACGTCCATCAGTACCTCGCGGCGGGGGCGTCATTGGTGGCGATTGGGACCGCCGGGCTGGCTGATCCCCGCCTCCCCGAGCGTTTGGCCCGGGAATGGATGGCCGGTGGCTGAACTCGTCTTGGCCCTGGACCTTCCCGATGCCCGAACGGCCCTCGACCTGCTGGATCGGGTGCCTAACGTTGGCTGGGTCAAGCTCGGATCGGTGCTGTTTACCCGGGCGGGCGCCGACTTCATCGCGGTGTTGAAGGGTCGTGGCCACCGGGTTTTTCTGGATCTCAAATGGCACGACATCCCGAACACGGTCGAGGGGGCGGTTCGCCAGGCCCGGGATCTCGGCGTTGACATGGTCACGGTCCACGCGTTGGGTGGTCCGAGGATGATTGCCGCGGCGAAGGTTGCCGGCGGAGGCGAGGTGGCGGTCGTCGCCGTGACGCTGCTGACGTCCCATGGCCCGGACGACCTCCAGTCGATCTATGGCCGGAGTCCGGCCGACATCGGGGCCGAGGTCGTTCGGCTGGCCGGCATGGCGGTCGGGGCGGGGGCCGATGGGGTCGTCTCGTCGCCGCTCGAGGTGGCCCGTCTGCGAGCCGGACTCGGCCCAACGGCCCTGTTGGTGACGCCGGGGATCCGCGGAGCCGCCGACCCGGTCGGCGATCAAGTCCGGACCGCCACCGCCGAGGCCGCCGCTCGGGCGGGATCGACCCACTTGGTTGTGGGCCGGCCGGTGCTCCAGGCCGCCGACCCGGCCGCGGCCTGGGCCGATCTTGGTCGGCAACTCGGATGAACTGGCGCTGGCTCGCGGTCTTCGCCTCGGTCGCGGGCCCGCTCCAGGACCGCGAACTCGGGCAATTGGCCGTCACCGCGCGGTCGGTCTTCGAGGCCCGGGACTTCGCCCGGCTCTTCGACAATCGACAGCCGGTCCGGCTCGAGTTGCCCAGTCAGCCGACGGCGGTGTCGGTGCGGGGGGAGATTGCCGCGGCGGCCCTGGCGACGATGGTCCGCCGGACGGCCGACCTTCGGGTCGTGACCGTGGGCTCGGCGGTCGTCGCCCCGGGGCACGGCTATGTCGAACTTCGCCGTCGGTTTCGGGTCCTCGGCACCCAAGAGGAACAAGGCCAGAAGATCCTGATCAGCGCCCGGTTCGACGAGGGCCGCTGGCGGGTCACGGAGGTCTGGATTACTCCGTCCGGCCAGTAGCCGGTTCCGAAACGCTACCTACCGATTATCTTGGCCCGGGCAAGCCTTTGTGCCACATGGCTTTTCATGTGGTGGTTCGGGGTCCGTCGGCCAGCCTCACACCCGGAATCCGGTCCCTTGCATTAACCCCAATCCAGGGATAGCTTTACAAGCTACCCTGAAACCTGGCGTTTGAGAGAGATTCAATGAAGGTACGTTCGAGCGTCAAGCCAATCTGTGAGCACTGCAAGGTGGTTCGCCGCCGTGGTGTGATCCGGATCATTTGCAAGCGGAACCCCAAGCACAAGCAGCGGCAGGGATAACCCATGGCACGTATTTCCGGCGTCGACCTTCCGCGCGACAAGCGGGTTGAGATCGCCCTCACGTACATCTACGGCATCGGCCTCTCGACGAGCCAAAAGCTCTTGGGCGGCACCGGCGTCAATCCAGATACCCGGGTCCGCGACCTGACCGACGCCGATGTGGCTCGGCTTCGTCAGATGATCGAGCGGAGCATTCGGGTCGAGGGCGCCCTCCGGACTGAAATCGCGATGAACATCAAACGGTTGATGGACATCGGTTCCTATCGTGGGTCGCGCCACCGGAAGGGGCTCCCGGTTCGGGGGCAGCGGACTCACACCAACGCCCGGACCAAGAAGGGTCCGCGTCGGGCTATCGCTGGCAAGAAGAAGGCGACGAAGAAGTAAGCCATGACTGCACCCGAAACTCCTACGCCGGTTCAACCGGCGGTCGACGCGAAGGTCGCGGCTCCGAAAGCCGCCAAGCGGGGCAAGAAGTTGGTCGAGTCCGAAGGGATCGCCCACATCGCCGCCACGTTCAACAACACATTGATTACCATCACCGACACCCGTGGCAACGCCGTCGCCTGGGGTACCTGCGGCAAGGCCGGCTTCAAGGGGTCGAAGAAGTCCACCCCCTACGCCGCCACCGTGGCCGCTGAGGCCGTCGGTCGGGAAGCCATGAATCTCGGCGTGCGCCGGGTGCATGTGTTGGTGCAGGGTCCGGGCAGCGGACGCGAGTCGGCCATTCAGGCGCTCGCCTCGGCGGGCCTCCGGGTCGCGTCGATCAAAGACGTCACCCCGATCCCGCACAATGGTTGCCGTCCTCCGAAGAAGCGCAGGGTTTGATCCATGTCACGATATGCTGGGCCGGCCTGTCGGTTGTGTCGCCGCGAAGGAACCAAGTTGTTCCTGAAGGGCACTCGCTGCTTCACCGAGAAGTGCGCCGTCGATCGGCGTTCCTACGCTCCGGGTCAACATGGCCAGGCGCAAGCGGGCAAAGGCGGCGGCCGGAAGATGTCCGAGTACGCCAAGCAGCTTCGGGAAAAGCAGAAGGTCAAACGGACCTACGGCCTGACCGAGCGGCAGTTCCGTAACACCTTCGAGCGCGCCTCGCACGAACCCGGCGTCAAGGGCACCAACTTGCTCGTGGCCCTCGAGTCTCGCCTCGACAACGTGGCGTACCGGATGGGTTTTGCCACCAGCCGCCGCGGGGCCCGCCAGTTGGTCTGCCACGGCCACGTCGAAGTCGACGGCCACCGGGTGGATATTCCGTCATTCCGCGTCAAGCCGGGTCAGGAAGTCCGGATTGCCGTCGGGTCCCACGAGATCGTGCCGGTGAAGGTTGCCCAGGAAATGGCCGCCCGCGGTGTCTCGCCGACCTGGTTGGCGGTCGATCACCAGAAGTTCTCCGGTCGGATGACGATGGTTCCGACCCGGGATGCGATCCCGACGAACGCCAACGAACAGCTCATCGTCGAGCTCTACTCGAAGTAAGGGGTAGGACATTATGTCGATTGATCTGACCGGTCTTGTTCATCCGCATTTGGTCGAAATGACCAAGCGTGAGGACAACCCGAACATTGCAGAATTCCGCCTTCAGCCGCTCGAACGGGGCTTCGGCCACACGCTCGGGAACGCCCTCCGGCGGATGTTGCTCTCCTCCCTGCGTGGCTCGGCCGTGTGGGGCTTCCGGATGGACGGCGTGGTGCACGAGCATCAGACGGTCCAGGGCGTCCTGGAAGACGTTCATCAGATCGTTCAGCGGCTCAAGGCCCTGACGCTGGTGCTCGACGAAGCCACGGATGAGACCATTCTCCGGATCCGCCGGGAAGGCAAAGGCGCCGTCTACGCCCGGGATATCCAGGGAAGCAACAACGTCCGGGTCGTGAATCCGGATCACTTGCTCTTCACGGTCCAGGACGATCGGGAAATCAGTTGCGACCTGTACGTCAACAAGGGTCGCGGCTACGTCGAATCCGAGATGCATCCGGCCGACCGGTCCTTGCCGGTTGATCTCGTCCGGATCGACGCGATCTACAATCCGGTCCGGCGGGCCAACTTTACGGTCAGCGAAACCCGCGTCGGCCAGCGAACGGACTACGACCGCCTGGCGGTCATGATCGAGACCAACGGAACCATTTCGCCTGAAGATGCGATCGCCTATGCCGCGGCGCTGGCTCAGGAGCACTTCCGGTACTTCGTCGAGTTCGGCCGGGTGCCGACCGCCCGGGCTATCAGTCATGACCACGTGGCGGTTGCCGGCGGACTCCGGTCCAAGCTCTCCCGGCTCATCGACGACCTCGGCCTTACGGTCCGGACGTTGAACTCGCTCAAGAACTCGAACATCCGCACCCTGAAAGACCTCGTCGAGTACTCCGAGAAGGAACTGCTCGACGTCAAGAATGTTGGTGAGAAGGCCGTGGCTGAAATCGGCGACCTGCTCCAGCGCGAAGGACTGCGCTTCGGGATGGGTTTTGAGGAAGCCGATGGGGATTTCCGAATTGTGAAGAGTGGCGCGGCCCCGACGATGGGCGCCGCCGAAGGGAATGCGTAATGCGGCACGGTTCGAAGGGACGGCAGCTCTCCCGCACGTCGGAGCATAAGAAGGCCATGCTCCGGAACATGGCGATGAGCTTGTTTCTCCATGAGAAGATCGTCACGACCACGGCCAAGGCCAAAGAGCTTCGGCCCTTTGCGGAGCGGTTGATCACCTTGGCGCGCCGGGGCGACCTCCATGCCCGGCGGTTGGCCGAACGGAAGATCCAGGACCGCGACGTGTTGAAGCGGCTGTTCGCGGAAATCGGACCCCGGTTTGCGGCCCGGCCCGGCGGTTACACCCGGATTCTCAAGATGGGGCACCGGGTTGGCGATGGGGCCGACACCGCCCGCATCGAGCTCGTCGCCGAATGATCGAGGCGGCACCGGCAATGAAAAAGGGGACCCTCGGGTCCCCTTTTTTTCGGTCCAGCCCCGGCAACGGGAAGGAACTAAGCCGCCTTCACGACCTTTTCGCTGCGAATGCAACGGGTGCAGACCCGAATCCGCTTCGGCGCGCCGTCAACCAGAACGCGGACGGTCTGAAGATTGGGCATCCAGCGCCGCTTCCGCCGGTTGTTGGCGTGGCTGACATGGTTGCCGGTCGTAGGACCCTTGGCGCAAACGGCGCAGACACGTGCCATAACAATAACTCTCCACTCGTGGTGCTAGGGTTGACCAAGCCGCTAAATTTAAACCACAACTGGGGTTGACACAAGGGATTTATGCCGAGGGCGCTAATTACCGGGGTGACGGGGCAGGATGGGTCGTACCTCGCTGAGTTCCTGTTGACCAAGGGATACGACGTGGTCGGCATGGTTCGTCGAACCAGTCATCACAGTTACGAACGGATCGAACCCCTGTTGGACTCGATTCGGATCGTCACCGCCGACCTGCTCGACCAGCACTCGCTGACCGAGGTTCTGCGGGAGGTCAAGCCGGACGAGGTCTACAATTTGGCGGCGCAGTCTTATGTGCCGACATCGTTCACCCAGCCGGTGTTGACGGGTGAGTTTACCGCGCTCGGGGTCACCCGAATTCTCGAGGCCGTCCGGCTGGCCTGTCCGACGTCGAGGTTCTATCAGGCCAGCTCGTCCGAGATGTTCGGCAAGGTCCAGGAGACCCCTCAGAACGAGCGAACCCCGTTCTATCCGCGCTCGCCGTACGGCGTGGCCAAGTTGTACGGCCACTGGATCACGGTGAATTACCGCGAGTCGTATGGCTTGCATGCGGTGAGCGGGATCCTGTTCAATCACGAGTCGCCCCGGCGGGGGATCGAATTCGTCACCCGGAAGATTTCGGACGGCGTCGCCCGGATCAAGCTCGGCCTCGCGAAGGAATTGCGGCTCGGGAATCTCGACGCGAAGCGGGACTGGGGTTTTGCCGGCGACTATGTCGAGGCGATGTGGCGGATGCTTCAGCCGGCGGAGCCGCGCGACTATGTGATCGGTTCGGGCACGACCCACAGCGTTCGGGACCTGGTGGAACTGGCATTCGGCCACGTCGGGCTCGATTGGCGCGATCACGTGGTGACCGACGCGGCCCATATGCGGCCGGCGGAAGTCGATCTCCTGATCGCGGATCCGTCGCGGGCCGCGGCCGAGTTGGGGTGGACGCCGCGGGTGTCGTTCGTCGAGTTGGTTCGGATGATGGTCGACGCCGACCTGGCCCGGCTCAAGGGCTCGCGATGAAGATCCTGGTCACCGGTGCGGACGGCTTCGTGGGCGGCTGGCTCGTGCGCCGGCTGCTCGAGGCCGGGCACCAGGTCACCGGTGGGGTTCGGGTCGGGTGCGGGCCGTCGAAGGGGCTGACCGAGGCCGAGCGTTCGGCGGTTCACTGGGCCGACTTCGACCTTCTGTCCTCCGAGTCGGTCGGCCGAGTCGGGCAAATACGGCCGGAGGTCGTGGTTCATTTGGCCGCCCTGGCCTCGGGAGCGGATGCCCGGCGGGACCCCGGGGAGGCCTGGGCGGTGAATGCGGCGGGTTCGGCCCGTCTGGCGGAGACGATGGGGCGGCTCCGGCGGGATGGTGCGGCCGACCCGCTGTTCGTGCTGGCCTCGACCGGTGAGGTCTATGGGCATGGCCAGAGGCGTCCCTCGGTCGAGTCCGACCCCTTGGTGCCCGCATCACCGTATGCGGCGAGCAAGGTCGGGGCCGAGGTGGCCGTCGCGGAGGTGGCCCGCCGGACCGGGCTTCGGACCATCGTGGTTCGGGCGTTTCCCCATACCGGGCCGGGCCAAAGCGACAAGTATGTGATTCCGGCGTTGGCCGATCGGATCCGGACGGCGAAACGGATCGGGGCGCCGGTCATCAAGACCGGCAACCTCGAGCCAGTGCGGGACCTGCTCGATGTGCGGGATGTCGTGGCGGCGTATCAAGCCCTGGTTGAACGGGGGCACGCCGGTTCGACCTACAACGTGGCCAGCGGCCACGGGGTGACGCTTTCGGCGGTGGTCACGCTCCTGATGGAAGTCGCCGGCCACCGGGTCATTCTCGAGGCTGACCCGGACCTTGCCCGGCCGAACGACCTCCAATACCTGGTCGGTGATCCCGGCCGCCTCGCGCTGGATACCGGGTGGAGACCCACCATTCCTCTCGACCAAACTTTGAAAGATCTGCTCGATGCCCAAGCGGACTGACCTTCGTTCCATCCTCCTCATTGGCTCCGGTCCGATTGTCATTGGCCAGGGCGCCGAGTTCGACTACTCCGGCACCCAGGCGGCACGGGCCCTTCGGGAAGAGGGGTATCGCGTCATCCTCGTCAATTCGAACCCCGCCACGATCATGACGGATCCTGAGGTGGCGGACCGGACCTATATCGAACCGGTCAACGCCGAATGGGTCGAGAAGATCATCGCCCGGGAGCGGCCCGACGCGCTCCTCCCGACCATGGGCGGGCAAACCGGCCTCAACGTGGCGATGGACCTCTATCGTTCGGGGGTGCTCGAGAAGTACGGCGTCGAGTTGATCGGGGCCAACGAGCGGGCCATCCGGATCGCCGAAGACCGTGACGAGTTCGCCAAGGCGATGCGGCGGATTGGGCTTGCCACGCCCGAAGGCACCACGGTTCGATCGATCGAGGAAGGCCATGCGGCGGTGGAGCAGACCGGCTACCCGGCGATCCTCCGGCCATCGTTCACACTGGGGGGAACGGGCGGCGGGATCGCGTACAACCGGAATGAGTTTGACACCATGCTCCGGCGCGGCCTCGAGGCCTCGCCGGTCGGCTCGGTGTTGGTGGAGCGAAGTATCATCGGGTGGAAGGAGTTCGAGCTCGAGCTGATGCGGGACGGAGCCGACAACGTGGTCATCGTCTGCTCGATCGAGAACATCGACCCCATGGGCGTGCACACCGGAGACTCGGTGACCGTGGCGCCCGCCATGACGCTGTCGGATCGGGAGTACCAGCGGATGCGCGACTCCGCCTGCAAGATCATCCGTGAAATCGGGGTCGAAGCGGGTGGGTGCAACGTTCAGTTCGCGGTAAGTCCGGAAACCGGCGAGCAGCTGGTGATCGAGATGAATCCCCGGGTCTCGAGGAGCTCGGCGCTGGCCTCCAAAGCCACCGGATTCCCGATCGCCAGGATCGGCGCCAAGCTCGCGGTCGGATACCGGCTCGACGAGTTGCCCAACGACATTACCAAGACCACGCCGGCCAGTTTCGAGCCGGTGCTCGACTACGTCGTCGTCAAGATTCCCCGGTTTGCGTTCGAGAAGTTCCCCGCCGCCGACCCCGGACTGACCACCCAGATGAAGTCGGTTGGCGAGGTCATGGCAATCGGCCGAACGTTCAAGGAGGCGTTTCAGAAGGGATTCCGTTCGCTCGAGGCCGGCCGGTCCGGCTGGGTGGTGGGCGAGACCCTGAGCGATGACCGATTGGAAGACAGTTCGATCGAGACCATTCTGGGTGCGCTCCGGAAGCCGACTCCGGAGCGGTTCTTCCAGATCAAGCGAGCCCTGTTGCGCGATGTCCCGGCCGACACGATCGCGGAGCGATCGATGATCGATCCGTGGTTCATCGGCCAGTGGCAAGAGTTGATCGAGGCGGAGCGGGCCTTCGTGGCGGAGTGGAATGTCCGGCCGGCCGGCGCAGCCGGCGACCTCGCCGAGCGGGCGATGATTCGCCGGATGAAGCGGATGGGATTTTCGGATCGGCAGTTGGCCGATTTGGTCGCCACGACCGAGACGGCCCTCCGGCACCGGCGGCAGGCTTTGGGCGTCAGGCCGGCGTTCAAAATCGTGGATACCTGCGCCGGCGAGTTCCCGTCCAAGACCCCGTATCTCTACTCGTCCTACGACGAAGAGAACGAGGCCAGTGCGGTGGGCGACAAGACCGTCATCATCCTCGGCTCGGGTCCGAACCGGATCGGGCAGGGAGTCGAGTTCGACTACTGCTGCGTACGGGCGGTCATGGCGTTTCGGGAGATGGGCTATCGAACGGTGATGGTGAATTCCAATCCCGAGACGGTCTCCACCGATTTCGACATGTCGGACGCGTTGTACTTCGAGCCGTTGACCCTCGAGAACGTGCTGGAGATCGTGCACCTCGAGAAGCCGCTCGGCGTGGTGGTTCAGTTCGGCGGCCAGACGCCGCTTCGGTTGGCGCGCGGGCTCGAGGCTGAGGGGGTTCCGATCCTCGGCACCTCTCCTGATGCAATCGACGCCGCCGAAGACCGGGGCCGGTTCGAGGCGCTGGCCCGCGAGCTGGGGATCGAGCAGCCGAAGAACGGCACGGCGATGACGCTGGCCGACGCACTCCGGGAAGCGGAAATCGTCGGGTACCCGGTCCTGCTCCGCCCGTCCTACGTCTTGGGCGGCCGGGCCATGCAAATCGTCTACGACGCCGAGTCGCTCGAGAGCTTCTTCGGGGCCGCCGAACGGGTGGCGCCGGGGCACCCCGTGCTGATCGACAAGTTTCTGGAAGATGCGTTCGAAGTGGATGTCGACGCCCTCTGCGATGGCACGACCTGTATCATCGGCGGCGTGATGCAACATATCGAGGATGCCGGGATTCACTCAGGCGATTCGGCCTGCGTGATGCCGCCGTACTTGATTACCGAGCATCAGGTGGCGGAGATGCGGGAGCATACCAGACGGTTCGGGATCAAGTTGGGTGTGGTCGGGCTCATGAACGTCCAATATGCGATCAAGGACGGGCGCGTCTTCGTCTTGGAGGTCAATCCGAGGGCGTCTCGGACCATTCCGTTCGTCTCCAAGACGACCGGCATTCAACTGGCCAGTCTGGCGGCCCAGGTCATGGCGGGTCGGACGATCGCCGAGTTGGGGATCGGTGATGGCCTTCACCCGTATGTCGCGGTCAAGGAAGCGGTGTTTCCGTTCGGGAAGTTCCAGGGCGTCGACTTGGTGCTCGGTCCGGAGATGCGTTCCACCGGTGAGGTCATGGGCATCGCGGATTCGTTCGGGATGGCCTTTGCGAAGGCCCAGATCAGCGTGGACGGAAGCTTGCCGCTGGGCGGGACCATCTTCGTCACCGTCAACGATGCCGACAAGGCGACCGTCATCCCGATCGCGCGCCGGTTCCATGAGCTCGGCTTTCGGGTGTTAGCCACGGAGGGAACGGCCAAGCACTTGAGGTCCCGGGGGATTCCGGCCGAACGGGTCCTCAAGGTGCATGAAGGGCGCCCGAATGCGGTTGACCTGATGGTGTCCGGGCAGGTGCAGTTGCTGATCAACACCCCCTTCGGCAAGTTGACCCAGCGGGATGACTACATCCTTCGCCGGACCGCGCTACAGGAGAAGGTGCCCTATACCACGACGATGACCGCCGCGGCCGCCGCGTGTGACGCGGTGATCGCGATGCGGAGCCGGACCGGTGAGGTCCGCTCGCTCCAGGAGTGGCATGAGATGGCCCGAGAGTTTGCGGCGGAGCAGGGGGCGTGACTTCGGCGCGGGACCCTCGAGTCGTGGCGGGCGCCCGGGCGGCGATCCGGGGTGAGGTTCGGGCAGAGGACAGCTTGGCTCGTTACTCGACCTACCGCATCGGCGGGCCCGCCACGGTGGTGCTCCCCGCCGACCCGGAGGATGTCGCCGGCGCGATTCGATTCGCGGCCCAAGCGGGTGTCCCCGGGTTCGTGTTGGGGCTCGGTTCCAATGTGTTGCTTCCCGACGCCGGCATGGATGCGCTGGTGATCCGCCTGGGCAAGGGCGTTGACCGGATCGATCAGTCCGGCGATCGGTGGCGGTTTGGGGCCGGCCTTCCGGCGCCGATTGCCGCCCGGAAGACGGCCCAGGCCGGCTGGGCCGGGGTCCACATGATGGTGGGGGTACCGGGCACCGTCGGCGGCGGTGTCTACATGAATGCCGGTTGTCATGGGGGGCAATGGTCCGATCGGGTCGAGTCGGTCGTCGCGGTCGACGCCGAGGGCGGGTCCCGGGCGTTCGCTCGCTCGGAGATCCCGTTCCACTACCGGCGCAGTGGCCTGGATGGGTGGGTGGTCCTCGAGGCCACCGTTCGGCTCGAGGCCGGCGATCCGTCGGTGCTGGCCGGTGAGGTCGCGAAGCTGTTCGCGTGGCGTCAATCGGGGACCCCGTTCAACTCCCCATGCTGCGGGAGCGTGTTCAAGAATCCGGAGGGTGGGGCGGCGGAGGTTCAGACGGCGGGGCAATTGATCGAGGCGGCCGGTCTCCTTGCCGACCGGGACGATCCTGCCTCGGCGCTGGCTCGGGTGTCGG
>JANMHX010000025.1:0-103956 GCA_031375485.1 Gemmatimonadota bacterium
GCCGTCGCCGATGGTCACGCCGGGCATGATGAGCGCGCCGTAGCCGATCCAGACGTCGTGTCCGACCACCGTGTCACCCCGGTTGGGCCACGAAGACGGCATGGCGGCTTCCCATCCGTGCCCGAAGATCGGGAAGGGATAGGTAGTGACCCAGGTCGTCGGATGATTCCCGCCGTTCATGATGAAGCGAACCTCGGCCGCAATCGAGCAATATTTGCCGATGATCAGCCGATCGCCGATGAAGTCGAAATGATAGAGGACGTTCGACTCAAAATGGGCCGGTCCGCGGGGGTCGTCGTAGTAGGTGTAGTCGCCGACGACAATGTTTGCTCGGGTGATGAACGGCTTGAGGAAGCCGGTGCGTTCAACCCCGGGAATCGGGAACCGGGTCTGGGGAGAGGGTCCGGATGTCATGTGGCCTCGTCGGGAAGGGTCGAAACTATACCCCCGGCGTCGTTCCGGGAATCAGGGTACTTTCAAGGCCGTCCAATCCACCCGAGGAAGTCATGAGCCGTCCCGTCGCTTCAATCGTTGTCCTGCTGGCTACCGGTCTCTTCACCGTCACGCTCGGCGCTCAGTCGCCGACAGCCCAGAAGGCGGTGTTGATCACCGGCGCCAGTACCGGGATCGGGCGTACGATGACGGAGCTGTTTGCCTCCAAGGGGTACTTCGTGTACGCGGGGGCGCGGAAGGATCAAGACATTGCCGATCTCAACAAGATCCCCAACGTGCAGGCGCTCAAGCTCGACGTGACCTCCAAGGCCGACATCGCGGCGGCCGTGACCGCCGTCGAACAGGGAGGCCGCGGGCTGCATGGGCTCATCAACAACGCGGGCGTGGCCGTGGCGGAGCCGCTGATCGAGATGGAGGAGGAGGACCTGACCTTCGTCTTCGACGTGAACGTATACGGACCGTACCGGATGACGAAGGCCTTCAGCAAGCTCCTGATCGCCTCCAAAGGCCGGGTCGTCACGACGGGTTCCATCTCGGGGATCCTCTCGGGTCCGCTGCTGGGAGCGTACAGCATGAGCAAACACGCCGTCGAGGCCTATACCGATGCGCTGGGCGCCGAGTTGTCCCGGGTGGGGGTCAAGGTGAGCGTGATCGAGCCGGGCAACTATCAATCGGACATGGGCCGGAACGTCGTTCGCCGAATGGAGGAGCGGGGCAAGAAGATCGAGGGCTCGATGTTCGAGAAGGAACTCCGGGCACTGCTCAACTCGACGACGGCCGAATCGCGCGACCCCAAACCCGACGATGTGGCCCAGGCCGCACTTCACGCGGTATTCGACCCCGCCCCGAAGGTCCGGTACATGGTGGTACCGAACCAGCGCCAGGCCGAGGTCACGATCCGCAAGCAGATCATGGAACTGGTTCAGTTGAACGAGAGCCATGCCTTCAGCTACAGCCGGGATTCCCTGGTCTCCCTGCTGGACCAGGCGCTCAAGCGGCCCAAGTAGGTCCTGGCATGGACGACGTGCTCCGCGCTCGGGTCGAAGCCTTGTGCACCGAGGGCTGGGCGGTCTGGGATCGATTTGCCGTTGAAGTCCGCGAACATCACTTCCACCCGTTCGTGGCCGCGGACTACGAAGTCGTCCTGGCGGCTCTACTCCCACATCGGGGCCCGGGCCGGCGATTTCTGGAGTGGGGTTCGGCCACCGGGGTCATCACGATCATGGCCGATCTGCTGGGGTTCGAGGCCTACGGGATCGAATTGGACTCGAGCTTGGTGGCCACGGCCCGGGGTCTGGCCACGCAATTCGATTCGCGGGCCCGGTTTGCCGCCGGGAGCTTTCTGCCGACCGGATATCGCTGGCAACCCAGCGATGGCGACGGTCGCACCGGCACCGTCGGCACCGGATCATCCGGATACCTTCAACTCGGATACGCCCTCGACGACTTCGACGTGGTATTCGGTTACCCGTGGGGCGGCGAAGAACCGATGATGCTCGACCTGATGAAGACGTATGGGCGCCCGGACGGCCTCTTGCTGCTTCACACCGTCAACGACGGGGTCAAGTCATACCGAAACGGCCGGGCGATGACCTGATCGCCATTGCCTCCGCCAGGTTGATGAGGCCTTGGCGGAGCGGAGCGGCCAAGGAGGGTTCCCCCACGATCGCCGCAATGCCGAGGTGGCGGGTAGCGGCCGGCAAGGCCAGGCGGACCTCGGGAAGGACGACGGCGGCCATGGTCTGGAGCGTTTCGCGGAGCGACTGCTCGGCGTGAACCGCGGTGGCCGACGCATTCAGCAGCAACACCGGTTTACCCACGATCTCCACACCGCTGACGAGCCAGTCGAGGGCGTTCTTGAGGGCCCCGGGAACGCCATGGGCATACTCCGGGCTCGAAATCAGCAGGCCCTCGGCGGCGGCCACCGCTCGGCGCAGGGCTCCCACCGCGACGATCGGATCCGAACTCTCGAGGTCAGGATTGAACTGGGGCAACCCGTCGAGCCCGGTGAGTCCGACGATCCGCATCGAACTCGGCGCCAACGCCGCCGCCGCGTCGAGGAGAGTCCGATTCGAGGAAACGGCCCGGAGGCTCCCGCAGATCGCTAACACGCGGCCGGGCTCCGGGATCGCTGAGGCGGCGCCGGTTGGACTTTCGGCCGGGGGCCCGCCGAGATACTTGATGTACCGGATCAGCTCGCCGGTAAACCCAAGCCGCTCGTACACGGAGCGGGCGCGGGTATTTCTGGCGAACACGTGCAGGGTGAGTGACTCCGCCCCTCGGTCCTGCACCGCACCTTCAATCGCTTCGATCAGGCGTTGACCGATCCCCTGGCCCTCGGCGGTGGCATGGACCGCGACGACTTCCAGATGGGCACTGGGATCGTGACTCAGCAGCTCATCGCGCAACTGCGCCATGGCGACCCCAACGATCCTGGCGTCGGAATTCACCGCCACGTACACCAGACATTGGGGAACGGCACCAGTGCTCCACCGGCGGAGGAGCTCAGCATCGCCTTCCCAAAGGTGCTCGGCGCGACGTTCGGGCGGAAGCGAAAACGCCGCGAGCCTCGGGAACAGCGCCAGCATCGGCTCGACATCCAGAGGGGACGCGACGCGAATCGAATAGTTCATTGGGAAACCGGCGCCCAGGGCCGGTTACGAGCGTTTCCGGCCCGGGGCGAGATTCCGAAGCCCCGGATCGGCGGTGAAGCCCTTGCCGGTGACGGGGCCGGCCTTGGCCTTGAACACAAAGGCCGAGTCAGATCGAAATTGGCGGGCGACATTGTCGTAGGCCACCCGGGCACTCCGGAGGGTATCGTTGCGGGGGGTAATCACGATGACGTCGCCGCGGGCATCGAAGACTTGGTCGCGGAGGGTGAATCCGGCCCGGCGGGCGGTCAAGGTGGCGGTTGGCTGGCCTTCGGCGTCAAAGAAGGTGACCCGGACCCGGATGAATTCGAGCCGCGCCGCGTCTTGATAGGTGAAGGCCGAATCGGCCACGACGTAGTTTTTCCGGCGGCCGTCGACGGCGAGATTGGTGACCACGCCCGTGAGGATCTGATCCGCCACCACGCCCGAGCTGACTTCCGGGGCAATCGCCTGACCCGGGGACCCGCACCCGGCGAGGGCGGCGGCCAGGCCACCGAGCCGAAGGATCGTTGTCCATGAGGTCCCGAGGTGTCCCACGCTGCCTGCTTTCCCATCTCAAGGTTTCGACGGCCGGTCCCGAGCGAGGGAACGATAGTACTCCTCCACCTGCTCGCGAAACTGCGGCGGCACCCGCGCGGAAGCCCCGGCGGCGGGGCGTTGCCTGGTGTCATCACCGAAGGCCCGCCAGAGCGAGAACTCGAACGCCTTCAGGCCCTCGATCAGGTCGTTTTCCAGGCGATCGAGCCCGCGGGTGTCCCCGAAGGTCCGGCTGTTGTCGAGGGCCCGGAACTGATTGAGCAACCGATCAATCTCGCCGGTGTCTTGGCCGATGGCCCGGAGGTCGGCGCGCAAGGACTCGGCGGCTTGGCGACGGACCCGGAACTCCCGGCCGAACTGCCGGGTGCCGTCGTTGTCGAAATTACCGTCGACCGGGCTCGGATTCCCGCCGGCCGGGGTCTCCCCGGGTTGTTGGCCGCCGGGTTGTTGGCCGCCCGGTTGACGGCCGCGTTGGGCCGCCCGAGCCCGTTCATTCAAGGACTCAAGGCCCCGCACCAGATCGCGGGCCTGCTCGAGCGCTTTGGCTTGGCGGCTTTCGCCGGATTGTTCCAACGCACCGGCGGCCTGTCCCAGCTGCTCGGCCGTTTTCTTGAGGTTGTCGGTGATCTGTTGCTCGAATGACTGGACGTACTCCGGTGATCCTCGCTGGGCCAAGTTCTTTGAAAAAACCAGCTTGTCGCGGACCCGGTTGGCGCGGAGTCCTTCGGCGGCCTCGGCAAGCTTCCGGGCGGCCTTGGGCTGTTCGCGGGCGGCGTCGCGGCTCAATCGTTCGGCATCGGCCTCCAAACGATCGACATCGCGAGCCAGGCCGTCCTTCCGGGTCCCGAGATTCTTCTGCCACTCGGCCCGCTGGCCCGGATCGCTGGGCGGCTCGGTGGCTTGCTCCGCCGTTTGCTGCTGGCGCTCGGCCAGTTCGCGAGCCCGCTCCTGCAGGCCCCGCACCTCTTGCTGGCGGGTCGCCGAGCGGGCCCGCTCGAGGTCACCGGTGGCGGTTCGAAGCCGATCGAGGGCCTCGGTACCGCGAGCGGCGCCGCCTTGGGGATTGGCACTGGCCGCCCGGCGCATTTCCTCGGCCGCCTCGCGAAGCCGCCGGGCGGCGTCCTCCATGCCAGGGTCCTTCCGCTCCCGAGCCAACCGTTCGAGTTGCCGGGCCGCGGCCTCGGCTTCTTCCGCCAGCTGCCGTTGACTCTGGCCACCGCCGCCGCCACCGCTTTGGGGCTGGCGATTCCTCATGGCCTCCGCGGCCCGCTGCATCCGATCGTTTTCTTGCTGCTGCCGATTGGCGAGGCGGCGCAACCGTTCGACGGTTTCGTCGAGTTGCTGTTCGGCCTGCTGACCCTGGTCGCGTTGGACCGACTCATACTGGTTCTTGAGTTTGTCGGTTTCCAACTCGAACAAGTCGGCCAGGTCCTCAGCTTCGCGTTGCGATCCGCCGCCGGCACCCCCGCCGCCTTGCTGACCCCGCTGGACCTGGACCTCCCGGTAGGCCGCTTCGGCGCGCTGGAGATGCTGTAATGCTTTCTGAGCGGGCACCAACGCCTCGCGGGGCTTCTGGCGGCCCAGCAACTCCTCGGCTTTCTGGAGCTCGATCCGGGCGGTGTCGAGGGCGGCCGCAATCTGGTCGAACGTCGAATCGACGGCCACCAACCGCCGCTGCCGCATCTGGTTCGAAAGCTCGAGGACGTCCTCTCGGAGCCGGCCCTCGCCGATCGTCAACGTGGTAACGTTTTCCCGGAAGCTCGATGACTCGGCGACGCTGTCGCGAAGCAGATTGTAGGTCCCGACCACGATCTGGCGTTGCCGCTCCGACAACCCTTCGGCGCTTTGCGGTCCCCCACCGCCGCCGCCCCCACCGCCCTGCTCGCCTTCACGATAGTTTTTGTCGAAGGGCCGAATCTCGAGGAAATAGATGTCGCTCTTCCCGGACTGTCCAAGGCCGTCGGTGGCCTCGGCGAAATAGGACACCAGGTCACCCGGTTTGAGCGACCATTCCTCGAGAAAGAAGGTATGAACGGCGGATACGGAGGTCAGCGCTTTGAGGGACGAGTCGGCCAACGGGAGTACCTGCTCGGGGCCGCCGTTGATACTGACGTGGAGGGCCAACCGGCGAACGCCGAAGTCGTCCGTGGCCTCGATGGTCGCGGCCAGTTCTTCGATGGCCGAGACCTTGGTATCCCGCCCGGGCGCCGTGAACCGCACCGCGGGCACCGCGTCGTCGAGGGCATCGACCGTGTATTGGAGTCCGGTGATCCGCCGGCCGTCCGGCGCATCGAGGTCGATCCGCCAAAAAGCGTCAGTGGTGACCCGGAACGCCCCCGAGAATCCTCCGGTCGTTGCGGTCATCGGCACCGGGGCCCGGCCCTCGATGACCAGCCACGCCGCCTTGGCAGGCCGGGTTACGGTGGCGCGGAGGACGACATCGCTCCCTTTGAGCACGGCCAGATCGCCAACCGGCTCGATCGTTTCCGACGGCAACCCGGTATAGGCCGGAAACCGAACCGTGGCGTGGGCGCCGGCTATGGTGGGCAGGTCGACCACCGTCAACGTGAAGGCCGGCGAGCGAATCCCGGTGGCCTCGACGAAGTACTCGGTCTTGGCCACGACGTCGAAGAGCCGGGTGGTAAAGCGCCCGGCCGCGGTGTCACGGCTCATCGGGACGCGGGTCCACTCGCCCGCGGAATCCGAGCGGAACACCAGGTCGGCTTCTTCGCTGACGAAACCGTTCATGACCGCGCTGATGTCGACGCCACCGCCTTTGGGCACCTCGGCATTGCCGGGTTCAACGCCCACCAGGAAACTCGGCGCGGCCGGTACCGGCCGCCAGGGATTCACCAACGTGGCGGTGGCCACCCGAAACCGGTCCGGACCGAAGGCCAGCAGGGCCACCGAGCCTAACGCGATGGCCCCGACCACCCCGCCGGCCCGCCGGATCCGGGGCCGTTCGAGGAACCGGGCATCGTCGACGGCGGCCAAGCCTTGCCGGGCGACCGCCACGACCCGGGCCGCGAGCCCGGGCGCCACACCGGGACCGTCGACCCCGGCCAATGAGCTCACGAGTGATTGCCGGAGCGCGGGCGCCCGCTCTTCGACATAGAGGGCCACCTCGGTATCGGACGGACGACTCCGCAGCAACCGGCGAAGCAGCCCGCCCGCCACACCCACGAGCACCAAGCCCGCCAGGACCCGCGCTCCGATGACCACCGCCGGCCGGCCCTCGGCCAACGGCCACACTACGAGCCACACCCCCACCACCCCGGCGACGGTGGCGACGAACGGAACCAGAGCCTCGAGCGCGAGCCGAAGCCGCCAACGACGCCGGACCGCGAGGAGGGTGGCTCGAATCTGTTCGTAGTCGGTCATCGGGTACCTCCGGCAACAGTGACTCGGCCGAATCGTCCGGTATACCAGGACTCAGCGGCCAGGAGCGCCAACGCCACCACCAATAACAAGGCCCACCACGATTGGGTTCGCTCCTGTTCGGCGGCGCTCAGCGGTGCGACGTTCGGCGCCGACGTCGAATCGGTCGGCGCTTTGAGTTGGGCCAGCACTTCCTTGGGATCAGCCGCGGCCAGGTCGGATTCGGACGGCCGGGGATTGACGGCAAACCGGGCGATGGGTGCGGTGGCCGTCAACGTCCCAATTTCATAAATCCCGGGATCCAACAAGCTCTGCGTCGACGCCTTGGAGTCGATCGGTGTGGGCCGGCCCACGTTGCCCGGGGCCCGAAGCGTCAGGGCCTCGCCCACCGCGGGCAGGGACACGACCTCGCCGGCCGGATACCACCGCTTCGGATCCTGGAGTTGGCCGACGTGCCCGACGATTCGCTGGATCATCGGAAGAAACACCGGTTGGAGCGGGAAATCGGACCACAACGTATTGGTGGCGGTGCCCAGCATCACGACCCGGCCGGCACCGAGGGCCCGTTCGACGATGGCGGGCGTCCCGTCGTCGAACCGAGCCAGGACGGACGCCCCGGAATCGGGGGCAAGATCGCGATAGCGGAAGAATCGAGCGGCGCCGAAATCCGTGGCGAGGGCATCCTTGAACGGTTCGAACGCGGGGTGATCGGGATCGATTTGGCCTAACCGGCCCCCGCGGTCGGTGGTTCGATCGATCACCCGCCCGACCACCGCGGGCCACCCTGGAGCCCGAGCGGAGGAACCGCCCAACCGCGATCCGACCATGACGACCAGGCCACCACCTTTCGACACGAACTGGTTGAGCTTGGCCATGGCTCCGCCGGTCGGGGCGACATCGGCGAGCACCACGACCGCCGCCCGGTCAAGGTCCCGATCGGTGGCCGGCACGCCCCGGCGCACCATGACCTCGAGCGTCGGCGCCCGGCTGATGGCCAGAGCGCGTTCCAGGTAGAGCGACTCGTCCCCCGACATGCCGCCGGGAAGTTGCAGCACCACCGGGACCCCCGACGCACTCGCCAAGGAGAATCGCAAGGTGTCATCGGCGGCCAACGCATCCGGCTCGAGCGCCACCGATGCCAGGGCGTCGCCCTCGGCGATGACCACCGGTTCGAACCGCAGGTTGGCGGTGGTGTTCGGCGCGATCCGCGCGGTGGTCGATGCCACCGGCCGGTTGTTGACGATCAGGCTGGCCTTGATCACTCGCGGCGCGTCGGACTTGAGGGCAATCCGGGCGCCGACGGTCAGCGTGGTCCGGCGGCCATCGGCCCGGCGATCGACCTCGATGTCATGGACCCGGGCGTTGGCTGGGTTCCGCTCGGCAACCGAAACGATCCGAAGGGTGGCGCCGGCAACCCGCTCCACGGCTTCGAGGCCCTGGAGCCCGTTCCGCTGGAGATCCGAAATCAGGACGATGTCGACCGCGCGACCGCGGGCCCGAGCGGCGAGGTCGGCGGCGGCCCGGAGGGCCGGCGCCATCCGCCCCGCTCGACCCGTCGGAACGATCGTGGCCAGACGGGACCGGGCGCCGGCCAAGTCGCCATCGAGCGGGGCCACCACCTCAGCCGACTCATCGAAGGCCACGACCGCTGCGAGATCACCGGGACGGAGGCCGGCCAGCGCGGCCGAGGCGGAATCGGCGGCCCGGCCGAAGACGCCGCGATAGCCCATGCTGAGCGACCGATCGATGACCACGATCAGCGCCCGGGTCTTCGCCGCGGCGGTCGGGGCTTGGTCTTCCTCGCGCCAGAACGGCCGCGAAAAGGCGGCCACCAGCGCGGCGACGGCCAGGGCCCGGAGGAGCAGAAGCCACGGCTGGGTGATGCGCCGCCGTTCCACCGTCCGATGCGGCACCATCCGGAGGAACATCAACGAGGGGAACCGCACCGGGTCCTTCTGTTCCCGCTGCCGGAGGTGCACCACGACCGGAACGCCGATCACGAGGAGACCGGCCAGGAAGGCGGGAACCAAGAACGCGAGGTTCATCAGCGAACCCGCTCCATCATTTCGCGACGGCGGAGGTACTCGTAGAGCGCCAAGTCCAGCGGGTTCGAGGTCTCGACCGCGGCGTAATCGACCCCGGTCCGGCGAAGTTCAAGCTCCAGCTCCTCGGCGTGGGCGGCCACCGCGGCCCGATAGCGTTCCCGAAGGGTGTCCGGGACGACCGAGAGGCGTTCGCCGGTTTCGAGATCTTCGAAGCTGGCGGCGTCGTGGTACGGCAGGGTCTTCTCGGCGGGGTCGGCCAGGTGGAACGCCACCACATCGTGGCCCCGTACTCTCACTTTGCCAAGGGCCTGCTGAACGAAGTCGGGGGTCGCATACCAATCCGACAAGAACACGGTCACACCGGTCCGGCCGAGCAATTCGGCAATCGAGTCACTGGCGTCCACTCCGCCGCCGATCCCGCCGGCCTCGGCTCGCTCCAGGGTGTGGAGGATGAGCGACAGATGGCGGGTGGACGGGGGGACGTAGGTGCGGACGGCATCGGCATAGAGGATCAACCCGATCCGGTCACCCTGGCGGGCCGAAAACCACGCGAGCGCCGCGGCCAGCATCTTGGCGTACTGGAGTTTGGTGACACCGCCGGACCCGAAGTCCATCGACTTCGAGACATCGAGGGCCAACACCACGGAGGCATTGGTGTCGGCCTCGTACTCCTTGATGTAGTAGCGATCGGTCCGGCCGTAGACCCGCCAATCGATCCGTCGGAGGTCGTCACCGGGTTGATAAGGACGGTGTTCGGAAAACTCGGTCGAGTGGCCCAGCCGGGGTGCTCGATGGAGGCCGTGCATGAACCCTTCCACCACGGTCCGGGCGATCAGCGAGAGATCGCCGATTCGGGCCAGGACCGTGGGGTCGAGCAACCCCGAGGGGGCCGTCCGGCTCATGCCATCCCGGAACGCGGCGTCGGGACCGCGGCCAGCAGTTTGGCAATCAGTGAATCGGTCGTCACCCGCTCGGCCTGCGCCTGAAAATTGAGGAGGATCCGATGGCGGAGGACCGGTGCCGCGAGGGTCTTGACGTCATCGAACGTCACATGAGCCCGGCCGTCGAGCAGCGCCTTGGCTTTTCCGCCCAAGAGCAGAGCTTGGGCCGCCCGGACACTCGCGCCGTAGGCGACCCACTTTCGAATGAAGTCCGGTGCGCCCTCGGTGACGGGCCGGGACATTCGGGCCAACGAGACGGCATACTGGACCACGGCATCCGCGACCGGAACCCGGCGGACCAATTGCTGGTAGGTGACGAGCTCGGCGCCGGTGACGATGTGATTCAGCCGTCCGCCTTGCACGCCGGTCGTTTCCCGCGCCACCCGAATTTCATCCGGCTCCGGGAGATAGTCGAGTAGCACCTCGAACAGGAACCGGTCGAGTTGCGCCTCGGGGAGCGGATAGGTGCCCTCGAGTTCGATCGGGTTCTGGGTCGCGAAGACATGGAACGGCGGGTCCAGCGGGTAGGTCTTGCCCTGGACCGTGACCCGGCGCTCTTGCATCGCTTCCAGCAGGGCGGCTTGGGTCTTGGGCGGCGTGCGATTGATCTCGTCGGCCAGGACGATGTTCGCGAAGATCGGCCCCCGCATGAAGACCAACCGCCGGCCGCCGGTGGCCGGGTCGTCCTGGATCACGTCCGTGCCGGTGACATCCGAGGGCATCAGATCGGGCGTGAATTGGATCCGCTGGAACGAGAGATCGAGCACCTCGGCCAGCGACTGGATCAGCAGGGTCTTGGCCAGACCCGGTACCCCGACCAACAGGCAGTTTCCGCCGGCCAGCAGGGCGATGAGGGATTGTTCGACCACCGCTTCCTGGCCGACGATGCGCTTGGCCAGCTCGGTTTTGATCCGATTGCCGGCTTGATGGAGTCGATCGGCCACGGCCTGATCGTCGGGGGGAGTATGGGTCACGCGGGCCTCTGGCTAGCGGGTAAGGGCGTACACGAGATAGTTGACGCCGATCTTGTAGGCGTCATTGGACAAATCGATCGCGAACAGGCCGGTATCGGACCACTCCCAATACTCGCCGATATCGTTGTTGTAGTTGATGATCATCAGCAGCCGCTTGGCCGGGTCGTTGTCCTCGAAGACACCGAAGAACACCGACGGCTGGCCGAAGATGGGGTGAACGTAGTCCAGGGATTCAATCCGATAGAATGCATCGAAGATCGGGTGCTCTTTGGTCAACGTGATCATCCGGGCACCCGGGAGAATCCGCCGGAGCTGGTTCTCGAGATTGAAGATCTGATTGCCGACGAAATCGTCGAGAATCATGAGCCCGCCCTTCTGCAGGTAGGCGCGGGCCCCGGCCACCTCTTGGTCCGTCGGCTGCCAGAAGCCCGGTTCGCAGAGGTACGCCACCGGGAACTTGAACAGATCGGGATCGTTGAGCGTCAGGATGTTACTGGCATCGACCCGGGGCTGGATGGTCGTCAACTCCTCGAGAATCTTGGTAAAGTGGCGTTCCGCCCGAGGATAGTCGTGATCCCACTTGAGATCCCGGCGGCCGCGAAACCCGTTCAGTCCGACCTCGAACTTGATCCGCACAAAGGTGAAGCGGCCATCATAGGGTACATTCGGCACCGGGGCATCACCAAAGTCACTGCCGCCCTCCGGGGCCCGATTCCGTTGACCCGCCACCGGCGGAGCCACGGCCGCTATCAGGAACATCAGGAGCCAGGATTTCCTCATCGATTCCGCAACTCCAGCAGCAAGGCCTGCGCCTTCTCGAACGACGGCGCCTCTTCGAGGGCGCGAAGGACTTCGCGCCGCGCGGTGACTCGATCGCCCGCGTCGCGATACGCGACGGCCAACTCGTACAGCGCCCCGGCTCGGTCGCTCGGATTGAGGGCCACGACGGCCCGGCGGAACCGGACGGCCTGGTCGGTCGCGCCGACTGTGGCGGCGAGCGCGGCGGCGTCTTGGTTCATCCCGACATCGTAGGGGCTGATCCACACGGCCCGATCGAGCGCCGCCAAAGCGCCCCGGTTGTCGCCCTGCTTGGCCCGGAGCTCGGCCTCGAGGCGGTTGGCCCGGTAGTGACTGTCGTTCAACGAGGTGACCCGGCTGAGGTACTCGATCGCTTTGGCGAGGTTGCCCCGCTCGCGATGGATCTCGGCCAGGAACCAGGCGGGACTCTCGGCATCGGCCATGTCGGGAAACATCCGATCGGCCCGCTCGAACGCGGCGATGGCTTGGTCGAGCTGATTGGCTGCCTTGAGGCGCTTGCCGGACTCGATCATCATCTGGAGTTCGCCAGTCCCCATGGCCGAGTCGCTCATGGCGGCCAAATTCTTCAGGGGCTCCGCGAACCGGGTCCGGAGCCAAGTATCGAACCGCCGGTCTACCTCCGCCATCGGGAGGCCGGTGCCGGACTGGAATGCCGCCGCGGTGGTCGCCCCGGCTTTGAACGCCCCCAGAAGCTTGAGAATCGATTCAAAGCCGAACGTGGATTCGAGATACTCGCAGAGCAAGGAGGCCTGATAGTAGGCCAGTGATACGTCGTGGGCCCGCCGGGGCCGGACAAACCCATCGTTGAGGCGGCTGACCGGATTGAGCTGGTTGCCCTTGAGCGAAGCCAGGAACAGCGGGGTGGCATTGGCGCCCCATCCCGTCCGGGCCCGGCGTTCCTCGAGGACCGATAAGCCTTCCGACAGCCACCGCGGCACTTGATGATCGGTCACGCCGAGCGTAAAGGCGTGGGCCAGTTCGTGCCAGGCAGTTGACCCCCAGTTGAAGGCCCCGACCTCCCGGGCCGACGGCGCATCCATGGCCAGGACCGAGCCGAAGCTGACGCCGAGGGCGCCAAGACCCGCGAGGCCAACGGTCCGCACGGAGAAATCGGCGTGGCGGTGGTACAACTCGAGCCGCACCGGGGTCGGCGGGCGGTACCGGTATCGAGCCGCCAGCGAATCATAGGCCCGCTCGAGCAACGGCCCGAGATGGAGCGCCAGGAGGTCGATCTCCTCCGGGGCGCCGACCAATTGAAACCGGGCGGTGGAGACGGTGCGATAGGTGGCGAGCACGTCGAGCAGGTCCAGGGTGTTCTTGTTCCAGACGTGATAGGGATCTTTGGCAAACGCCTGCTCGAGGCGAGCCCGGCCGCTCTCGATCCGACCCAGCCGGAGTTCGTTGCTGCCTAACGCCGTCAACACCTCCGGGTCATCAGGAGCCAGCGCCACGCCCTCGGCGGCAAAGCGGGCGGCCGCGGCGTATTGCCGTTGGCGTGCCAAGGCTTCGGCGATCTCGGCAAAGAATCCGCCCGAGGCCGGCCGGCGGGTGCGGACCTCCCGTTCGACCGCCCGGAACGCCGCGGTGTCACCGCGGATCAGGACCACCGCACCGCGAATGGCCCAGGCCCGCTCCGCCGTGGAATCGAGCGCGATGGCCCGATCGGCCCGGGCCAAGGCGGAGTCAAACGACTCCGCGTCGAGATCCATGCGCGCGAGTACCGCATTGGTCCGGGACAACCCGGGACCGGCTCGGGCGGCTTTCTCAAGCAACCCGTAGGTCTCGGGACGGCCATCGAACAGCGCCACCTCCGCCAGGCCGAGTTCGGCTCGGGCGTTCCCGGGGTCGCGCCGGAGCGCCGTCGCAAACGCCGTCCGGGCGTCTGGGGCGTTGTACTTCTCCAGAAAGAGCTGGCCCACTCGGAGGTGGGCCTCCGTGAGGTTCGAGTCCGCCGCAATGGCCCGGTCGAACGCCGCGAGGGCATCCTTGAACTGCGCCGGGTTCCCCGCCCCGAGCAGCTGGTACGTGATGCCTAACGCCAACCAGTCGAGCGCCGTGGCCGGCGCTTTGGCCTCGAACCGGCGGGCCAGCCGGTCGGCCTCGGTCCGGGCCGCGCCGGGCGGACCCGAGGCAGCCACCAACTCGAGCCGCCGGGCAACGGCCACGGCCTGTAGCGGCCCGCCGGTTGACGCGACCCGGCTGAACAGACTGTCGGCCCGGGCGGTCCGGCCCCGGAGGGCTGCCGCTTCGGCCAGGAGGAATCCGGCCGTGGGGTCGGCGTCGCGGCCGGCGAGTTCCCGCTCCACGGCCGCCACGTCTCCCCGGTCGAGGGCGCGGCTCAGCCGGCGCCGCAGCTCGGCGGGATCTTGCGACTCCCGGCCCGCGCAGGTCACCCCGGCGACGGCGAGCGCCGCCCATCCGACCAGACCCGGAAGCCTCATGGCGTCTTCTCCTGGATCCGGCGAATCGCCTGCGTCGTTTCGGCCAGCGAGACCAGCAGCTGTTCGAGTTCGCGTTCGTACGCGGCCGGTTCGGTCCTGGCCTTCCGCCCTCGAAGCTCGGCGATGGCCGCCTCGAGCCGGCGGCGCTCCGTGACCAATCCCGCGACCCGGGGGTCGTCCGCCGCGCGATCCTTGGTCAGCGCGAAGCCGACCGCCCGGGCCAGCGCACCGCCGTCGGAATCGTTGAGCTGGGCGTGTTCGGTCAGCAAGCGCTTGGCGGATTCGTAGCTGCGGGCCACTTCCCGAACCGCATACTGGAACGCCTCGGCCGCCGACACCTGTCCATTCTTGTCGGCGTCGGCCTCGTCACTGGTCAAACCTTTCACGAAGTAGTCACCGAACATGGTGGCGTTTCGCTCGAAGCCGGTCTTGGTGGCGGTGATCACTACCCGGCGGGGTCCGGCCAGGGGCTTCAGAAAACCGCCGCTCGCGCTCGCGGTGTTGGCGACGACGACGGTCTGGTTGGACAGGGCCGTAAGGGCCTGGGCCAAGTCGGTCGCGGACAAGTCGGGACCGGGGAGATTGAGCCGGGCCTCGTCGCTTTGCTCGCTGCCGTGGCCGATCAACAGAATCAAGACCAGATCGTTCGTCGCGGCAACGCGGGCGATCTGGCCAACGGCCGCGAGCACCCCCGCCCGGTTGGCTCGGCCGGTGATGCGCCCGGCATCGGCCGCCGGGTCTTCGGCCAGGTAGACGAGACTCGACTCGCGAACGCCCCATTGGGCCTTGGCATGGTCGACGATCGCCGCGCCGAGCCGCGCGAAGCTCTGGGCATACTGAGGCTCGCCCGAGAGACCGGTGACGACGATGAGGTGGGTCTGCATCGCGAGCAGCAAGGGACCGAGCATCGTCATCAGATCAGACCGCGGCGCCGGCGGTACATCCACTCGGTTCCGAGCAGTGCCACGAGGCCGAAGAACAACACCGGCATGTCCCAGAGGTCTTTGCTCTCGGTGACGGTGACGCCGCTCTCGGTGTACATCACGTCGTCCGGCAATTGGCCGACCGTGGCGGCGGTGTAGAATTTTCCCCCGGTCTCGCGCGCCAGTCGCTGCAACAGAGGCGCCCGCATTTCGGCGTTCAGAAAATCGGCGCCGCGGTCCGCCACATCAACAAATTCGGGCTCGATGGCCACGGAATCCCGGCCCCGTACCCCGGTCACCCTGACCCGGTAGTTTCCCTCGGTCGCCGCCACAAAGCTCCCGCTGTACACGCCATCTTGGGCCAGCCCCCAGTCGAGCGGCAGCGTCGTGGTCCCGTTCTCGGGGGTCGTGATCTCGGCCTGGAGCGAGGCGTCATTCACGCGGAGGAACGTCGAGTCGGCAAACTCCGCCAGCACCGTGACTCGCTGGCCCGGCACCGGGTGCTCGGGATTCATCGACACTTCGAGGCGGTCCGGCACATCCTCTAGCAGCCAGCGCAGCAGCTGCCGCCAGAGCGTTTCGTGGGTTTGGTCTTCGACGGCGATGGACGAGTGCATCTGCCAGAGCCAGGTGTCCTGGACGCCAAGCAACAACGCCCGGCCCCGCCCGAAGCGTTGCTGTGCCAACACCGGCACCGTGCCTCCGCCCTTGGACAGCCGGCCTTCGAGCAACACGGTGGCCCCCGGCTTGAGACCCCCAAGGCGGTTCACCGACGTCAGCGGTGGCAGCGAGTCCCACCGCGTCGCGTTGGTTTCTTCCTGGTCGGTCAAAATCAACGCCGCATTGCCGAGTCCGGCCGGCGTCGGGTGCACGCCGAGTTCCACCGCCGCCTCAGCGGAGTCGGCGGTCCGGTTCACGAACGAGACCGGCAGGACATCGGCCACGGCGGTGCCCTGAAAGGCGCCTTCGCCGAAGGACTCCCGGCCACCGAGCGCCAGCAGGCCCCCACCCCGTTCCGAGACGAACTCGGCGATCATCCGGAGCTGGTCGGCGGTAAAGAAGCTCGCTTCGACGGTCCCGAGAATCAGGGCCCGGTACTGGAACAATTCGCTTCGGGTGGTTGGGAACCCTTTGACCAATTCGAGGCTGTCATCGACTCCCAACCGGAGGAATTTGCCCTTCGAGGTGCGTTGGAGACCGACCACTTGAAGGTTGCTGTCCGCGGCCGCGGCCCGGCGGAGGAACGGAAACTCAGGCCGGAGGTTGCCTTCGACGTAGAGAATCTTCTCGCGACGATCGCGCACCCGGACCGCCGCATCACGGCTGTTGTTCTGGCTGACGGCCTCGCCGCGGACCGGGCGGACTTGGACCCGGATCGAACGCACTCCCGGCTCGAGCGGTGTGATCCGGATCGGGACCGTCATCGATTCGACCCCCTTCGGAATCGCGATCTCGCGGCTGGCGACGATCTTCCCGTTGTCTTCGACCGTCAGGGCCGCCGTTTCGCCCGCCACACCGTGGACCCGGAGCGCCACCGAGCCCAGCAACACGGCACCCTTGAGCGTCGAGCGAGGCAGTTCGATCCGCTCCAACGAGATGTCCCGGGCAAAGCGCTCCTGTCCGATCCCGACCGTGTACACCGGAATCTTGGCCGCCTCGAGCGACAGCAGCGGATCCGACATCGACTGGCCGCCGTTGTCGGCCCCGTCGGTTGCGACGATCAACCCGGCCAGCGAGGTCCCGGCAACGTCCCGGCGGACCTCCAACAAGGCCCCGGCCAAGTCGGTCCGGCCGCCGGTGCCGCCAAGGGCGGCCGCACGGTCGATGCGTTCCATGGTTTCGGAAAAGCGGTAGAACCGAAGCGCATAACGTTCCGACAACCGTTGCACCACGGAGCCCGCCGAGTCGCCGAATAGCCGACGGACCTGCTCCAGGCGGGTGAGTGAATCGGCGTCCCGGATCAGCATGCTCTTCGAATCGTCCAGGAGGATCGCGAGGATGTTCTCTTGCGGCACCGACATCGAGACCAACAAGGCGGGCCGGAGGAGGCACGCTCCGAGCAGCGCCAGAGCGGCCACCCGGAGCCCGGCGAGGACGATCCGGTCCCGGAACCTGATCCGCCCGGCCCGGAGGTAAGACCACACCGCGACCCCGATGAGCACCCCGACCACCGGCACGACCAACCGGGCCCAGCCGGCTCCTTGCCACACGAAGACGCCCTGCTCGAACACCCGACTTGGATATTTGAACAGGAATTCGCGGAGGGACTCAAGGAAGGGGGAGATGGCCGACATACCTATTCTATACCGACGCCCGGGTTTCGGGGAAAGTTTCCAGGGCTCGAACTGTTGCCCCCGCCCCGCAACCGACTGAGATTGATCCGATGACTGCCTGGTTCAGGGCCAATCGTCCGGTTCGAATCCTCACCCTGCTGGTGGGTGTCGTGGCGCTGGTCGCGGCCCTGGTGCCGGGCTGGCTGGCGCCGACGGCACAGGCACCAGTCATTACGCTTCCGGCCATTGCTTCGTTGGATGCCGGGATTCGCTGGACCGACTCGGCGACCCCGGCCAGCGCACTTCAGCGACTGGCGGTCGATCAGCTGCTGGGCTGGTTGGTGGTACTCGGGTGGAGCGCCTTGTCGGTTGGCGGGATCACCGCCCTGGCGGTGTGGGCCACTCTCGCGGGCCAGCGAATTCCGGAAGTCGCGATCCGGCGAGCGGTTGGCGCCAGCCGGGCTTCGCTGGTGCGGGCGGCCCTTGGCGAAGGCCTGGCGATCGGCGGGGTGGTGATCGGTGCTGCCATCATTCTCGGCCTCGGCGCCGTCCGACTGGCCATGGCCACCTGGCCCGGCACCTCGGCCGCGCCGGGATTCGGGGTCCCAATCGTGGCGCTGGCCGCGATCGGCGGGTTGATGGTGGCCGGCGCCCTTCTCCCCTTGCTGGCGGCCGGGTCCCGAAGGGTGACGGAGCAGGTTGAAACGCCACCGCCGCTCTGGATCCCGGCCACTCAGCTTGGAGTGGGGCTCGCCACCTTGGTGGCCGCCGCCATGATCGCGGGCCGGGCACGCGAGCCGTTGGCTCCCACCCTAGCCCCGGCCGCCGAAGCCGGGTCGGTCTATCAACTCGAGCACGGGGTGCCGTTGGGGCAACGGAGCCGGGAATACGGCCAATTGTTGGTGGCGCTCCACCGCCGGGACTCCGGGGCCGTCGTGAGCCTGGCCAGTCCGGGCGGCCATCAGGGGATCGGGACGATCGAACAACTGACGACCGACTGCGGCCAATGTTTTGTCGGCGGGATTTACCTCAAGTGGCGGCCGCTCCGTGCCAACTACCACACCGCGAGCGCCGACACCTTCCGGGCTCGGGGATTCCCGCTGGTCGAGGGCCGGGCCTTCACCGATGCCGACAGCACCGGGGCGACTCGCGTAGCCGTGGTGAACCGGTACTTGGCGGCTCGATACTTCGAGTCGGGCCAGGCGCTTGGCCGGGAGGTGTTCCTGGCGGGCCGGATGACCGGTCCGGCCTATCGGGTCGTCGGGGTGGTCGACGACCGGGACGGCGGCCGCGAGCTCGGGAGCGGGCTCGGACCGCTCGAAACGATCTACCTGAGCACTCTGCAGGCCCCCGGGCGGCGGACTGAACTCTTGGTGGTCGGCGCTCCGCCGGGCGGCCTGACGCTGCCTAACGCCATCTCGGTCGTCGGGCAGACGACCCGGGCGGACCAGGCCCGCCAACGGTCCGCGGTGGTGCGGTGGTTTGGCTGGCTGTACGGCCTCGAGGCGGCCGCGACACTCCTGCTCGCGGCGGGCGGCATTGCGGTATTGATGGCGATGTGGGTGTCGGGGTCGCGGATTGAATTCTCGATCCGTCGTTCAGTTGGCGCAACGCGGTGGCGGATTCGATCGTTCGTGCTGGCGCGGGCCCTGACGGTCGCCGGCGCGGGCATCGGGGTGGGCCTGGTGTTCTTCGGACCGGCCCTCTGGCCTGAAATTGCCCAGCTGGTGCCGGGCCTTTCCTACTGGCAGCCGGCTCTCGTACTCGCGGTGGCCGGCGGGCTCGCGGCGGCGACCGTGGCCGCCGCCGTCGTCCCGGCGTGGCAGGCCTCGGAAGCCAGCCCCGCCGAGCTCACCCACGAACGCTAGCCCCCGCTTCCCGTCGAGGCCGCCATGTCCGATGTTCTGTTAGGCACGCTCTTGGGCCTGTGCCTTGGTTTCTTGGGAGGAACCGCCCTCTTCTTCAGCTGGAAGGCCCGCTACACCCAGCAGATCCGGCGCGACGCGGTGGAGCGAAGCCAAGCGGTAATCGCCGGCAAGGTGTCCGAACAACTCCTGCCGTTTCTCCCGGGGTTTTCGTTCAACCCCAAGGACGTTCGGTTCCTCGGGTCACCGGTTGATTTCGTGGTGTTCGACGGGCTCGCCGCCGGCCGGCTCGACCGGATCGTGTTCGTGGAGGCCAAGACCGGGGCCGCCGGCCTGTCGGGGCGGGAGCGCCAGATCCGAGAGGTGGTGACGGCCCGCCGGGTGGAGTGGAATGAATGGCGGGTCGGTTAGCCCGCTTCCAATTGCAGGGCCGATTGCAGCGCCTCCCAGCGGCCGCGAGCCACCCGAAGCCGGATCCCGTTGTCGAGCACGATCATCCCGCCACCATCGGATTCCCGATGTAACTCGCGAATCCGCTTGAGGCGGACGATCAAGGATCGATGAATTCGGAGAAACTCCACGGGCCCAAGCGCCCGTTCGAGTGCTTGCATCGATTGCGCCACGACGTGGGAACTCCGGCCGGTGTGGATCCTGGCATAGTCGCCGAGCGATTCGAGCCAATCGATCGCTTCGACGTCGACCAGCACGACTTTCGCTCCGGTCCGAACCCCGATCCGGCGGAGCGGCCGCGGCACCGCCTCGAGGTCCGGCTCCGGGGGTAGTCCCTCGATCGAGCGCCCGGTGTCGGCAGTCCGATCCCTCGCCATGCTGGCCAGGGTGTGCTGAAGGGTCAGGGCGTCGAGGGCGTCGAGCCGCTCGAGCGCCCGGGCCACCGCTCTGGAAAACCGGGGACGGCCAAAGGGTTTGAGCAGGAAGTCCAGAGCGTGTACCTCAAACGCGCGGAGGGCATGCTCGTCATGGGCCGTGACGAAGACGACGCCCCGGGGGACTTCGCTGCCCAGCGCGGTCAGCACCTCAAACCCATCCTGGTCCGGCATCTGGATGTCCAGGAACAGGAGATCCGGTTTGCGGCGGCGTACCACCTCCACGGCGTCGCGGCCATTGGTGGCTTGGCCGACCACTTGAACCTGAGGATACTCAGCCAACAACGTCACCACGGCTTCCCGGGCTGCGGGTTCATCGTCCACGACGACCGCCCGGACCACGGCCGGCTGGTGGTTCATACCGGCGCGGGGGCGATCGTGACCGTGACGGTCGTGCCTGACTGGGCGCTGCTCTCGATCGCGAGACCCCCTCGGTTCCCGTAGAGCTGGGCGAGACGCTCTCGGGTGTTCCGGAGCCCGGTACCCGACCCGGGTTCTCGGGCGACAGCCTCCATCCCCGGGCCGTCGTCCCGGACCCGGAGCCGGAGGACCCCGCCGGCAAGGTCGGCCGTGACATCGACCCGGCCCGCCGTTGACGCAGCCGACACCCCGTGGCGGATCGCGTTTTCCACCAGGGGCTGAAGGATCAGCGGAGGCACCATCCGCTCGAGAACGTCGTCCTCGGCCCGAACGCTGGCGCGGAGCCGGTCCCGGAATCGGGCACTCTCGATGGCGAGATATTCCCGGACCATGTCGAGCTCCTCGCGCAGCGGCACTTCGAACTTCATGGTCGACTTGTGCACCTTGTGGAAGAGACCGCCGAGGTGGTCGAGGGCGGCCTCGGCTTCATCGCTCTGCCCGGATCGCCAGAGCTGGCCGATGGCATGGAGCGTGTTGAACAGAAAGTGGGGACGCATCTGGGCATTGAGCGCCTGCAAGCGGGCCCGGGCCAACTGCCCTTCCATCCGAGCCAGGCGGAGTTCGCTATCCTGGGTGCGGTGATAGTACAGGGCCGCCTCGGTGATGCCGAGGACCGCCGCGTAAATCAGCAGCGCAATGTGCAGGCGGAGCGTCGTCCAGAGGGCGCCCTGGCGCGCCAGAACCTCGAGACCCTGGAACTGGCCGGTCGTAATCCAATACCCCAAGACCACCATGACGTTGGCGGCAAACGCCAGCAGCACCGCCGAAACCAGGTGCACCACCCCGTGCTGCCGCCACCGGGTCCGGCCCAGCGGAAATCGCATCGTCAAGGCGATAACCGCCACAGTAACCGGGATCCACGGCAGGGTCTGCACCAACGCGCCGATCACCGCCTCGGAGGCCGGAGAGGGCGGCGCACCACTCAAGACCGCACCGAGTGAAGTCTGTGCCCCCATGATGACGCCGACCACGACCCAGGCCACCGATACACCGAGCACGACCCGGGCACCGAGACGAGCCGGCGGGCGGAAGTCGGGAGTGGCAGGCGTGGCATCCATGGGGCGACGGCCCTCGAGTCAACGAGATCCAATAGTATACGTGAGCTTGACGATCAGTGCCCGCGCGAGGGATCGGGGCGACGACACCATCCCGGGACCAGTGGACCGATCGGTGTCGAGCCCCTCATTGTAGACGATCCAGAGGTCGGTCCCCTCGGCGAACGCATACCGGAGCCGGACGTTGAAATCGAGCCGGTCGGTGGTCGAATTGTACTGGACAAACGCGTTACCGGAGGTGTGGGCATCGCCCGCCACCCGAACCCGGAGCCTGGCAACATGGATGTTGGCCGACTGGTGGCGGGAGCCAAATCGGATCAGACTCGCCTGATACTCGCCGCCAAGCTCCAGATGGGGTGAGATGTTCCACGTGGGGTTCACGATGACCTGGGCCCTGGTTCCGTCGAAATAGGATCCGGCCCGCGCATCGACGCTGGTCCGGAGCCGGGCGCCCGACGGCATGTCGAACACGACCTGGAGGTCCGAGAAAGTGTAGCTGCCGGCCGGGATCTCCGCGGTGCCACCCACGCTGAAGGCGGTCGCCACGTTCTCGTGGAACACCTTGGGCTCGATCCAGCCACCGCCACCGGCTTTGGTGTTCCATTGAACCCAGACCGCGTACTGCCCCGACTCCAGGGCCCCGTCGCCGTTGCGGAACGAGTTCAGGGCCAGCCATCCCGGGAAGATTCGCCGAAAGTACGGATGGCGATCCGTGAAGAAGTAGATGTTACCGTAGGCATCGGCGCTGGTGAAGTCTCGGCGGGGCACGAATCCCAACTCCGGGCGATACTCCTTGCCGGACCGGGCGAGCGAAAGGCTGTATTGAAAGCCCCGCCCGGTGCGGCGCTCCCAGCGAACATCGAATTGACTTCGATCGGCAATCGAAATCCCGCCCGCCTCCGCGTTGTCGGCACTCGCGGCCCACTTGGTGGTCAGGTAGTGGTCGCCATGGACCCGGAACGACCCATCGGCGCCGAGTCCGACGTTCCGGCGACCGGCGCCGAAGTACGACGTGGCCATCAACCCGGCGGTCGAGTTCGGGTTGAAGACCGACCGCCGGAGCCGGAGCACATCGAAATGTTCGCTCGGCGCCGGCGTCTTGGCCTCGGTTTGCATCGCGAGCATGCCGACATCCCACGCGCCGATCCGCCCGACCAGCCGGCCCCCGCCGAGAATGCGAACCGGGGTCTGATCGGCCGCCAACCCGATCCGCCGGGAATTGAACAGCCGAGAGCCGCCGTCGCCGGTGAAATCGAAGATCCCGCTACCCTCCTGAAACAGACGGCGGCGCTCCGGGTAGAACAAGGGAAACCGATCGAGGTTGACTTGTTCGTCGTCGGCCTCCACTTGGGCAAAATCGGTATTGGCCGTCAGGTCGAGGGTCAGTTTGCTGGAAACCGGGTACCGAATGTCGAGCCCGGCTTCTCTCGAGGCCCTCGAGGCCGCCGTGCCGGTTCGTTTCGTCCCGCCTAACACATACGGCGTGACATACAACGGGGTCCGGGTTCGGATCCCGTGGAGCACCACATCCTGCGCGAGGGACGGCCGGCGGAATTCGAACTTCGGATCGATCTCGGGGAAGGTGACCCGTTCACCGGTTCGCGACACGAGGCGGGTCACCGTGAGACCCATGACCACGGCCCCGTTGGCGTCGCTCCGGAATCCGATGCTCGAGAGCGGGATTCGAATCTCGGCAAACCAGCCTTCCCTGGTGACGGTCGTCTGCGCCGTCCAAAAGGTGTCCCAGCTTTCATTGAGGGTTCCACCATCATCGGACACCAACTGGTCGAACCGGATCCCACCGGGCGTGGTACCGAACCACTTGGCATTCTGGTTGTCGTTGAATCCGTCGAGGTACAGGGCGAAGGCGTCGTCGCCGTTCCAGCGATCGCGATACAGCGAGTTGATCCGGATACCCGAGGGGTCGGTGTCGTAGAACCAGCCCGCCGCATAGAAATAGTCATCGTCGTACCCAACCCGGATTTCGGTCCGTTGGGTCGGCGCCGACCGGAAGACCGGGGCGTACGTCGTGAGGGGAAGCGGCGTGATGAGCTGCCAGGCCGCGTCATCGGGCACTCCGTCGAGAACGATCGGACCCGCCACACGGCTGAGCGGCACCGGCCCAGGTGACTGGGCCGCGGCGACGGGTTCGCCGCCGAGGGCCGCGAGCAGAGTCAAGGTTGTGATGATCCGGTGCCGTGCCATGGTTCCTCCGCGGGAGTGTCCCAGCCTTCTTCGAGGAAGGAAGCAAGGGTTACTCCGCCGCGATCGAAACCACGACTCCGCCGAAATGTTGATCCACCCGGTCGACCAGGTGATTTTACCGGGTCAACATCACTCCTCCACTTCGAGCCTCCAATGCGACGCCTGCTCCGAGCCGTTCTGTGGTCCGTTCCCGGTCTGCTGTGCGCGGACCCGACCAGCGCCCAGACCGCCGCCCAAAACGACAGCGCCGCCAAGGCCGCCGTCACGTCGAAATCGCTGCCGTTGATCACGACGCGCACCCTGTCGCTCACCACCACGGAGGGGACCTGGATTTCCCTCGACGTGAAGCCGGATGGAACGGGCCTGGTCTTCGAGTTGCTCGGCGATCTCTACACCCTGCCGCTGTCGGGCGGAACGGCGACCCGGATCACCAGCGGCCAGGGGTACGACATGCAGCCGCGGTACTCGCCGAACGGTAAACAACTGGTGTTCGTGAGTGACCGGGACGGCTCCGAGAATCTCTGGCTCGCCGATGCCGACGGCGCCAACCCGCGGGCGCTGACCACCGGCGAACGGGAGAGCTATCTCTCGCCGGTCTGGACCCCCGACGGCCAGTACATCGTCGCGACCAAGGGTTCCCAACTCTGGCTCTATCACAAAGACGGCGGATCGGGTCTCCAGATGACCGGGCTCCGGAAATCCGGCGCCCCGGCGACCACCCCGGCCCCGGCCTCCCACTACGGGCCGGCCTTCGGACCCGACGCCCGCTACCTCTGGGTGACCGTCCGCGGCACCACCGGGCAAGGGGGATTCGGCACCGAACTCGACCCCGATCACGAGGCCCGCAGCAACCCGCGCCAAGTCGGTCCGTTCCAAATCGGACAACTCGACCGGGAAACCGGGCGCGTCCTGCTGCGGTCGCATGAGATCGAAGGCGCCTTCCGCCCGGTGGCGAGCCCCGACGGCCGCTGGCTGGTGTACGCCACCCGGTACGATGCCCGCCAAGCGCTGAAGCTGCTCGACCTCACCACCGGCGAGGAGCGCTGGCTGGTGATGGACGTTCAGCGCGACGACACCCGCGGCGGCGGCACTCGCGATCGCGATGTCTACCCCGGGTCGGCGTTTACCCCGGACTCCAAGGCATTGATCACGAGCTACGGCGGCACGATCCGCCGGATCGACATTCCAGACGGCCGGGTGAGCGTCATTCCGTTCAGCGCCACGATCGAGCAGCCGATGGGGCCGCTTGCGAAGTTCGAGTACCCGATCAACGACTCGATCCTGACCGTTTCCCAGATTCGCGGGGCCCGGCCATCGCCCGACGGGAAGCGGGTGGTATTCGCGGCGCTCGACCGGCTCTGGATTGCCGATCTTCCCGCCGGCCGGGGCACCTTGGCCCCGATCCGGAATGCCCGGCGGCTCACGACCGCCGCGGTGGTCGAGCACGGCCCGGTCTGGTCCCCCGATGGCAAGCACATCGCCTACGTGACCTGGAGCGATTCGATTGGAGGCGACATCTACCGAGTAACCGCCGACGGCCGCACGCCGCCGGAGCGGCTGACGAGACTCTCGGCGTTCTTCGACCGGTTGGCCTACACCCGCGATGGATCCCGCGTGATCGGCGTCCGCGGATCACGCCTCAACCGCACCCGCACCCTTGAAGACTTCGGCGACCACGGGGGGACGGCCGAGCTCGAATACGTGTGGCTGCCGAGCGCGGGCGGCACCCCGACTCGGATCCAATGGATTGGCGGCGGCGCCACCGAGCAGGGGCGGAACAGTCCGCACGTTGGGCCCGACCCGGAGCGAGTCTATGTCTGGGCCGGTGCCGAGGGCCTCCTCTCGATGCGGTTCGACGGCACCGACTCCAAAACCATCGTCAAGGTGACCGGACCGCCGGCGCCCGGATTCGTGCCCGGCGCGCCGCCGGCACCACCCGAGGAAGTCGTCCTGTCGCCCACCGGCAACCGGGCCCTCGTTCGCGCCGGAGGCAACGTCTACATGATTACCGTCCCGCCCGTGGGCGGTGACGAGGCGCCGGCCGTGTCGGTGACGACCACCTCGGCCGTACCGACCTGGCGACTGACCCGGGTCGGCGGTGACTTCATCGGGTGGAAGAACGACGGCGGCGGCGCGTTCTACTCGATCGGGAAGAGCTTCTTCCAATACGACCTCGGACTCGCGGATTCATTGATCGCCGACTCGGTGGCCCAAGGGCGCGCCAAGGAGAAAGCCGCGCCGGCCAAACCGGATTCGGCACCGGCCGCCAAACCGAAGGCCGCCTATGAGGCCGCGCGGGTCGACATCGTGGTCACCGCGCCGAAGGACAAGCCCCGCGGGACCGTCGTCCTCCGCGGCGCCCGGATCATCACCATGAAGGGCGATGAGGTCATTACGTCCGGCGATGTGGTGGTGACGGACAACCGGATCGCCGGTGTCGGCGCCAAGGGCAGCGTTCCGATTCCAGCCGGCGCCCGAGTCATCGACGTGACGGGGAAGACGATTTTGCCCGGGTACGTCGACATCCACGCCCACACCTGGGTGGCCTGGGGCCTCCACCGGAACCAAGTCTCGCAGTTCCTCACCCAATTGGCCTACGGCGTCACGACGCAGCGCGACCCGCAGACTTCGTCGGAAGACATTCTGACCTACACCGATCTGATGGAGGCCGGCGAGTTGATCGGCCCCCGCCTCTATTCCACCGGACCAGGCGTCTTCAGCTCCGCCAACATCAAGAGCTTGGACGACGCCCGCGACATCCTTCGCCGCTACGCCGATCATTTCAACACCCAGACGATCAAGCAGTATCTGGCCGGCGACCGGAAAGTCCGGCAGTGGGTCATTATGGCCGCTCGAGAACTCGGGCTCACGCCGACCACCGAGGGCGGATCCAATTTCACGATGAACCTGACGCTGATGCAGGACGGGTATCCGGGACTCGAGCATTCCCTGCCGATCAGCCCGTTCTACGCGGACGTCGTCGAACTCGAACGGGCCAGCGGGATTACCTATACGCCGACCCTGATCGTGAGCTACGGCGGGCCGATGGGACGAAGCTATTACCTGACCCACTCCAACGTCGACCAAGACGCGAAACTCCGATTCTTCACGCCCCACGACGAACTCGACAGTTGGCGGAGCACCCAGTTCTATCGCGACGACCAGTACGTCTTCAGACTCCACGCCGAGCAATTGAAGAAACTCGTCGAGGCCGGAGGCCGGGTCGGCCTCGGATCCCACGGGGAACTCCAGGGACTCGGCACTCACTGGGAGCTCTGGATGATCGGGTCGGGCGGCATGAAGACCCATGATGCCCTCCGGGCGGCCACGATTCACAGCGCCGACGCCATCGGATTGGCCCGCGACCTCGGATCGATCGAGCCCGGCAAACTGGCCGATCTACAAGTCCTCGACGCCAATCCCCTCGAGAAACTCGAGAACAGCACCTCGATTCGGTATGTGATGAAGAACGGCCGGCTCTATGAGGGCGCCAACTTGACGGAGGTCTGGCCACGGCAACGGCCGCTGGCGTCCCAGTGGTGGTGGCGAATGGAGCCGAAGTGAGTCGGGGCGAGGCTCAGGCGACGGACTGGGTCGGAGCCTCGGCAAGTGCCTTGGCGATCCGGTCGGCCACTACCTCGACGTCGGCCGGTTTGGTGATGATCTGATCGGCCGACCACGGTTCGGTACCGCCGGGGGTGAGACCGGGCGTGCCGGACATACAAAGCACCGGTAACCCGGCGAACTCCCGGCTAATCTGCCGGGCCAACGCCTCACCGCCCATGTTCGGCATGACCAGGTCGGTCAGCACCAGATTGACGGGAACCACGGCGGTCCGGAGCGTCGTGAGCGCCGCTACCCCGTCCGAGGCATCGGAGACGCGATATCCCGCCTTAGTGAGTTGCCGGACCAGCACCCGCCGAACCGCCGGTTCATCGTCCACGACCAATACGTGACCGCTGCCCCGGGCCGGGGCGAGCGGGGTCACCGCCTCGGGCTTCGGACCATCGGACGCGATCGGCAGGAACATCCGCACGGTCGTCCCCGCCGCGGGCCGGGAGGCAATCTGCACCTCCCCGCCCGCGTTCAGGGCGATCCGGCGCACGGTCGAGAGTCCGAGCCCGGTTCCGATTCCCGACTTGGTCGTAAAGAACGGCTCGAAGGCATGCGCCAGGACGTCGTCGGACATCCCGGTGCCGGTGTCGCTCACGACCAGTTGGACGCGGCGCCCGCCGGGCTCGAGGCCGACGGTCACGCTGAGCGTCCCCCCGGCCGGCATGGCATCCCGGGCATTGAGCGCCAGATTGAGCAGAATTTGCTCCGCCTGCGCATCGTCGAGCATCACCGAGGTGGGCTCGGTTCCGGTGGTCACGGTCATGTGAATGGAAGACGGCAGCACGGTTCGGAGGGTTGGTTCGACCGCCCGCACCAGCGCGCCTAAGTCGACGATCCGGGACGAAGGCTCCACCGGGCGGCTGAGCGACAGCAGCTGGCGGGACAGGGCGGCCCCGCGCCGCGCCGCCGCTTCGACCGCTTCGAGGTCGGCGGCTCCGCGTTGGGCACCGGCCAGGCGGGCCAGCTGAAGATTCCCAATAATGATCGTGAGCAGGTTGTTGAAGTCATGGGCGATGCTGCTCGAGAGCCGCCCGACGACCTCGAGTTTCTGCGCTTGAACCAACTCGGCTTCGAGCCGAACCCGTTCGGTGACATCCCGTAGATTGATGACGATGCCGTCGACCACCGGATCGGCGGTGAGATCGGTTGCCGCGGCCTCGACGTCGAGCCAGGCCCCGTCCCGCCCGATTCGCCACTTGGCTAGGGCATGGTCCGCCGGCACCTGAAGCCAACCGGCCACTAAATCCCGTTGTTCCACCGGGACGAAGTCGGTCAACATCCGCCCCGTGAGATCGGCTTCCGGTAGCGCGGCCATGCGGCCGAATGCCGGGCTCGCATATCGAATCTCGCCGCTCCGGCGAACCACCAAGATCGCATCGGTGGATCGTTGCACCAGCAAGCGGAACCGGGCGTCCTGGGCCGCTCTCGCGGTCGCCTCGTGGCGGTGCTCTCGAAGGGCCACCATCAACCGGGCAATGACCAACACGAGGAGGACCGCCCCGCCAATGACCAGACCCGCAATCGGACCGCTGCCGAGGTTGGCCTTGATCGACTCGAAGATCAGCAACCCCGCAACCACACCGACGGCAAGGTACGGAAGCAGCGTCAGGCCCACGGTCACCCCGGGCAGATCAGCGTCGATGGCGGACTCCGGCCGCCGGGTCATCCACGCCGCCACCATGACCAGCGTGGCGCCGAGCGCAAGCAGCAGGTCGGCCGTCGGATTACTCCACGTCGACACGATGAGGAAACTCTGTTCATAGACCAGGTCGGCAACGCCGGCCGCGAACACGCCGATCCCGAAAACCGTCAGGGACCGGCGATCGGCCCGACCGGCCGGGCGGTGGAGCACGGCCGTCACCCCGACCATCAACAGCACCTCACCGAACACCAGGGCGCTGATCCGCTTCAGGAACGGCCAAAGCGTCCGGGTGGCTTCGTCAAACCGGAAGACGAAGTACCACGCCAAGACCAACGTCGCCGCCGCGACGATCAGGCATTCCACCCCGATCCGAAGCCGGCTGTCGCCCCGGTCCGGGAGCTCGAAGAACTGCCAGAGGCCCAACAACGTGAGCGGGTAATAGAGGTTGTAGACGACCCAGCCGGTCCAGTCCAAGACGGCGAGCGGCCAGATCCCATAGAGGAGCCAAGACACCGCCCCGACGGCGGAGAGCAGCCAGGCCGCACCCACGAGCCGCCAGCCCCTCGCAAGCCGCGGTGCGGCCGACCGAGCCGCCCCGGCCCGAAGGCTGAGCCACCCGGCCCCGAGGTACATCGGGAGAAAGAGGAAGTCATTGACCGGCCCTCGGGCAACCGTTCCCGAGAGCATGGCCGCCGCCCAACCGGCGTAGGCCAGGAAATAGGCCCAAATGACGACGACAACAGCCCGGCGGGCGGGGCGGTCGGGGGCGAAGGCTGGGAATGCCATATCGACGGCAAGTTATCGCCGGATTGAGCCCCCGGCCAGCCAGGCGAGCAACCGTCGGAGCCGGCCGGGTGTCTCACCCGGGTCTTCCACGACTGACGAGCCCCGATGCGTGCTGTTCTTCATGACCTGTTGGAGGATGCTCGCCATGCGAGCCGCCAGATCCGCCGGTCCCCTGGCTTCGCCGCGATCGCGGTGGCAACCCTCGGCCTTGGGATCGGCGCCAATGCCTCGATCTTCAGCGTCATCAGCGGCGTGCTGCTTCAACCGTTGCCGTATCGGGAGCCGGAGCGCCTGGCGGTCGTCTTACACCACGGCACCGACCCTGTCTCCGCCGACAACCTGATCGACTGGCGGGCGGCGTCCCGGTCGTTCGAAGGAATCGGCGCGGCGGAGTTGTGGAGCACGAATCTGAGCGGAGTGGATCAACCGGAGCGGCTGACGGCTATGCGGGTGACCGCTGACCTGTTTCCCTTGCTCGGGGTCCAACCCGCCCTCGGCCGGATGTTCCGCCCTGACGAGGAGGAGGCCGGTCGCGGCCAGGTGGTGATCCTGTCCGATGCCGTGTGGCGACGGCGCTTCGCCCACGACTCGGCGATCATCGGCCGAACGATCCGGCTCAACGGCGCCCCCTATGTCGTGGCCGGCGTCATGGACCCGGCGTTCCAGTTCCCGCCGTTCTGGGTCGATGGGGTCGACGTCTGGGCGCCGTTGCCCCTCCAAGAACGGAGCGGCAACCGCGACGGCAACAGCCTCCGCGCGTTTGCCCGCCTCAAACCGGAGGTGTCGATCGGGTCCGCGGCGGCCGAGATGGCCGGGATTACCGCTCGACTGGAGACGACGTTTCCGGGCACCAACCGGGATGTGCGGGTGGTCGCGCTCGGCGAGCGGGTGGCCGGTGGGGTTCGGGGAGCCTTGCTGGTGCTGTTTGCCGCCGTCGGCTTGGTGCTGTTGATCGCCTGCGCGAATGTCGCCCACTTGTTGCTCGCGCGGGCCGCCGACCGACACCGGGAAATGGCGGTCCGAATGTCGTTAGGTGCCGGACGGGGCATGCTGCTTCGACAACTGCTGACCGAGAGCCTGGTGCTGGCGTCGGCCGGCGGGTTGGCCGGCCTCGGACTGGCGATGGCAGGTCTCAAGGCGCTGGTGGCGTACGGCCAGCACACCCTGCCCCGGCTGGCCGGCATCGGCATCGACGGGCCGGTCCTCGCATTTACCCTCATGGTTTCGATGGCGACAGGGGTCATCTTCGGCGTGATGCCTGCCTGGACGGCCTCCGACGTCGATGTGAACGCCAGCCTGAAGGAGGGAGGCGACCGAGGGACGACCGGTGGGAGACGATCGAATCGGCTTCGGGACCTGCTCGTGGCCTCGGAGTTCGCGCTGGCGGTGGTGTTGTTGATCGCCGCGGGGCTCGCGATCCGAACCTTCGCCGCCGTCCGGCGTCTCGATCCTGGATTTGATCCGAAGGGGGTGGTGAGCCTGGTCGTCTCCGTCTCCGGCTCGGAAGCGGGCGCTCCGACCCGGCGGGCGGGTTTCTACCGAGAGTTGATGCGCCAGATCGCGGCGATTCCGGGGGTCGACGCCGCGGGGGGCATCAACCATCTCCCGCTGGCGGGCGATCTGTGGAATTTTTCGTTCCACGTCGAGGGACAACCGATCGCCAGAGCGGGCGAGGAACCGACGGCAGTCTACCGCGCCGTCATGCCCGGCTACTTCGAGACGATGCGGCTTCCCATCGTAGCCGGGCGCGGCATCGGCGCCGATGACGCCGCCGCCCGGCCACCGGTCATCGTCGTGAATGAGACCCTGGCCCGGCGGCAGTGGCCCGGTGAGAGTCCCATCGGCAAGCGACTGACCTTGGGCGACCCGACCAACCCCGAGTGGCTCACCGTGATCGGGGTGGTCAAGGACGCGGTGCGGGAGGGGTGGACCGCCGCGCCGGCGGCCGAGACCTACGTGCCCATCCTCCAAAGCCGGCTCCACCTCGAGAACCCTTCGCCCGCGTTCGGCTACCTCACGCTGGTGATCCGCAGTCACTTGACGGCGCCGGCCGTCGGGACGGCGGTGCGCCAGGTGGTGGCCTCGCTCGACCGCGACGTGCCGGTCTCGGATGTTCAGACGATGGATCAGGTCGTGTCAGCGGCTACGGCCGGATCGCGGTTCTACTTGATGATCCTCGGAGTGTTTGCCGGACTGGCGCTGGTACTCGCGTCGGCCGGCATCTATGGCGTGATGAGCTACACGGTCACCCAGCGCCGCCAGGAAATCGGGATTCGGATGACATTGGGTGCCGGTCGGGCGTCGATCCTCCGGCTGGTGCTCGGCCGGAGTCTGGCGGTGGCCATGGCCGGGGCGCTCGTAGGAGTACTGGCCGCGGCCCTGCTCACCCGGTTCATGGCGACGATTCTCTACGGCGTCGCGCCGACCGATCCGTTCACCTTCGTAACAGTGCCCGCTCTGCTGATGACTGTCGCGGGCCTAGCGGCCGCCATTCCCGCGGCGAAAGCCGCCCGGGCGGCCTACCACTGACGGCCGGGCAGCGGCATCAGTTCCGCGGCCATCTGGGCGGCCGCCAACTGAGGCACGCCGATGTCGCGCCACCCGCCGCTGAGCAACCGGACCAACGCGCCACCGTTCGGGTAGTGTTTGATCCACGCCCCCGCTCGGCCCTCGGGATCGAGGGCCAGGGGCGTCAGGCCCGCGGTATCGGCCGACCACGTGGTGGGCAATTGGCCCACCAGGCCCAGAGTCTGGCCGGCCGCGGTCGGCCAACTGGCGGCTTGGTCGAACTGGCCATGTTCGATCGACACGCCGAAGCGCCGCTGGAGTGCTCCGCGGTCGATCGCCGGGATCGGCCGACCGCCCGCCACTCGGTCGAACGGCCAAAAGGCCGGCGGCAACCCGAGCCACACGACCCGCCCACCGCCATCGAGGAAACCCCGGAGCAGGCTCGCGGCGGAGTCGCCTAACGATGCCGGCAAGACGTCGAGGGCAAACACGAGGCTCCGTTGCTGGGCCCGGGAGGTACTCCGGAGGAGTTGACCGAGCGAGTCGGCGCCGACCAACCGGTATCCTCGCTCGACCAGAAATCGCTTGACCGCCGGCCCACCAAGGAACTGGGCTTGGTCCACAACGGTCGTGTCCCAGAACACATACCGCTCGAGTGCCGGGCCCGCCGTGACCGCCACGGCATACAGACCGCCGTCCTCGGCACCGAAGTACACGGTGGAATCGGCCGGGACCGGGGAGGAAAAGACCCGGGCGGGAGCCTGGTATCGCCAGTTGAGGCGCCCTTGGCGGGCTTGGATCGAATAGAGCACGCCCGGTCCTTCGGTGGCGTAGAGCGTTTCCCCGACCAACGCCGGCGACGGCCAGGCCGTGCCCAGAGTGGGCACCCGCCACTGCTCTCGGCCGGTCGCGGCGTCGAGCGCCTGGATGAAGTGGCCATCCGAGCTCGCGGTGAAGACCGAGCCGTGCCCCAACGCCGCCGAGGCGTTGACCCAAGAGATCTTGTGATCGTACCGCCACCGTTCGAGGCCGGTGGCCCGGTCAATGGCGTAGACGAACCCGTCACGCGCCCCGATGTACACGGTGGCCGAGTCCACCGCGGGCGACGACTGAACGGTGCGCCGGTCGTACCCGAAGTTCTTGGACTCGAGCCGTCGGCCAAACGTGTCGAACCGCCACAACACGCTCCCACTCTGGGCGGCGAGGGCGTAGATGCTGCCATCGGCACTCCCGACGTACACGACGCCACCGGCCGCGGCCGGGGAAGACCGAATCCGCCCCTCAGTGCGAGTGGCCCAGCGAAGCTTGCCACTGGCGAGGTCGAGCCGCACCACGGAGCCGTCGGGACGACCGGCATAGACGGCATCACCGGCCACCGCCGGCGACGAGAGGTAGATGTCGCCGCTCTCGTAGCCCCATGGGAAGGGGCGTTCAGCCGCGGGATCCGAACGCCACCGCCGGCGGCCGCCGGCCGTCTCCACGCCATGAATCCGGCCGTCGCGGGTCGTGATGATCGCCAAGCCGCCCGCGATGGCCGGAGCGGATCCAATCGAGGAGCCGGCGTCGTACTCCCACATCACAGCGCCGGTGGCTCGGTCGAGCGCGTAGAGCGTGCCGCGCGTAGTGCCGGCATACACCCGCGTCCGGGTCACCGCCGGGGTTCCTTGAATCGGCCCATCGAGTCGAACCCGCCACCGAAGACCGCCGAAGTTCGGCAACTCGGCGGCATCGAAGCGTCCCGAATGAAGCGAGTCGCCCCGGAACACGGAGAATTCATCGAGAGACGTGCGGCCTGGCTGGCAGGCGGCAAACAGAAGACAGGCTGGCAACAATCGCATCGGAAGCACTCATGCGGTACGTGGGGTCAGCTACCCGTACGCACCGCCTGGTGCCGAAGATTCCCGGCCGCAGCCTGAAACTATTCTCGTCCCGATTTCATCACGCCAAAGGTCAAACCCTGGGGGTCGCGGAGAATGGCCATCTCGTCGCCGTCGGGAAGCTGCTGGGGCGGGATCAGGACCGCGCCACCGAGCTCCGTGGTTCGGGCCACGATGGCCGCGATATCGTCGACCGCGACGAACAGCTGCACGAAGGTCGGGGCCGATGGGGGTGCGGGCCAGATCCCGCCCGGAATGCCCCGGCCGCTCGCGGTATCAACCATCCGGTACCCGAGTTGATTGTTGGCCTTGATATCCCAGCCGAACAAGGCGCTGTAGAAAGAGGCCAGGGCATCGGGCGCGGGGGTGAGGATCTGCCATTGCACAACGGGTTGACCCATCCGAAGTCCTTTCAGGCGTTAGGTAGAACGGTCCAGCGCCGGCGGTCGGTCATCACCAGCCGGCGGGTGCGGACCAGGTCGAACAAGCTGCAATTCACGGCGTCGACCGTCACGCCGAGGGTTCGGGCCAGGCGTCGCGAATCAGGGCGAAATCCCGGCCGGTCAACCAGACCCAGAATGGCATCGGCGGTAGCGAGGGGCACTTCGGCGGGAGAGCGGTCCGCCAGACCGGCCGCGGCAAGTTTGGCCTCGAAGCGCGCCAACGTGGCCGCGGTGACGGGCCGCGCGCCGCGAAGGATCCGGGCAATCGTCGAGTGATCGACCTGAAGCCATCGGGCAAACGCCCGAATCGAGTATCGTGGATTCCGGGAACATCGCTGGGCCAGTTCGCGCTCGAGGCGATGACGCAGGCGTCGTTGCACGGCTTCGGAAAGCGGTGATTTCACAGAGGGGAACCTACTACACCGGGGCGCCCCGCCTGGTCCTTGGCGGCACAAAGTGGGGCAGCCCGGCGCAACGCCTCAGGCTCGGTCGTAATCCGGGCGCCAGTCTTTGATGGCCTGCTTGATCGAGTCGCTGGTCGTCAACTCGCCATTCAGGACCCGTCGAACCAGACCCGGGAGCTCGGCGTCCGACGCGAACCGAAGGGCCACGTAGCTCCCCATCCTGATTTCGCTGAGACGGCCTTTGAGATCGTCCGGCAGCAGGGTGGCCATCCGGAGCCGCTCTTCGAGGCGGATCACCCGGTTCTGAACCTGCAACGCGAAACTCCGGGCATAGAACGCCACCAGGAACAGGGCGACACCCGCCGCGAGACCGGCGATGGTTTCGGCGGACGGGGCAGCAACCAACGCCTTGATCGCCATCCCAATCTGGATGGCGATCAACAGCAGGCCGACGCGATGGTACCCGAAGACAAACTTCTTGTGGTTCGCATAATTCTGAATGTCGGCCATGAAATCCTCGAGTGAACGAGTCGGTTGAGGGGTACTTACTTCGCGAGATCGGAGACGACGGACGCAAGTTTCCGGACCCGGCTCGAGTCGGCGGCCCTCTCGGCGTCCTTCTCGAGCTGGCCGGCCAGTTTGACGAGCGCGGCCTGCCGGGCATCCCCACCAAGCCGTTCCGCCCGCGCCAAGTCGGCGGTGATCCGAGTCAGCCGGGCAGCCCGGAGACCCTTGTTCCGAGCCAACTGGTCGAGATACGCCCGAGCGACCACAAAACTGGCCGGCCACACGAACTTCGGTTGAAGTTGGGGATTGAACTGCTCCAGCCGGACCGATTCCGCCGCGGCGATCTCATTCTTGGACAGGAGCCGGCCCGGCCGGAGTTTGAGCAGATCGAGCCCCCGGGCAATCTCGGAGCCGATGATGTAGCCGTTGTACCAGTAGGCGGACCAGTGGCCGCCCAGGACCGCCTTGTCCGCGGCCACCGGACCCCGGTCGAAGAAGCCCACCTCGATCGGATTGGCGGCGTCGGTGAAGTCGACCAACGCCAACCCGCCTTGGTACCAGGCCTGGACCATGATGTCGCGGCCCGGAACCGGAATCATCGACCCGTTGTGGGCCACACAATTCTCCTGGTCGGTCTGGGCCGCCGGCATCTTGAAGAAACTCGCCGGGGTGAGCTTGCCTTGATCGAGCGTGTAGATGGCATCGGCACCCCAGGTCGGTTTGTCGGTGACGCGGCACCGGGGGCTGGTGCCACCGCCCCACTCGTCCGTGAACAGGATCTTGGTGGCGTCGTTGTTGAAGGTGGCCGAGTGCCAATAGGCGAAGTTCGGATCACTGACCTCGGCGATCCGCTTGGGATTGGCGGCGTCGCGAATGTCGAGCAAGATCCCGTTCCCCGAACAGGCCCCGGCGCCGAGACCCATCTCGGGAAACACCGTGATGTCGTGGCACATGTTGGTTTCACCGGTGGTCTGGGTCCCGGGGCCGTGGTCTCCCGCCTTGGCGAGCCCGGCGACGAAACCGGTCTTCGGATCGGCAAAGACGCGCGCCAGGTTCACGACTTTGGCATCCTGGGGCGACGCGAGCGGCACCCGGATGACTTCCACCTGGAAGAGTGAGGTGTTGGGATCTTCCTCGGCCAGTTTGCCGGAGCAGCCTGCCAATTCGTTGGCGGAACGCACTCCGGAGGTGCCCGAGACGTACACGTAGAGATTCGCCGAGTCGTTAGGGTCGGTCACCAGCGTGTGGGTGTGGGACCCGCGGCAGGTCTGCACGGCGGCGATCTGTTTCGGATGATCGATGTCGCTGATGTCGAAGATCCGGACGCCGCGGAACCGCTCCGCGCTCACGGTGTCGGCAACACCCTGCTTACCGCAGTCGATCCGCGCGCTGGTTTGCTCGACCGAAATGAAGAGAAGATTGCCAAAGACGGAGGGATCGCCCTGGCCGCCCGGACAGGGGAACACGGTCCGGATGGTGGGGCTCGCCTTGTTCGAGATGTCCCAGACCTCGAAGCCGTTGTAGTTGCCCTGAAAGACGAAATCGCCCCGGAAGGCGAGGTCCGAGTTGGCATAGAGGAAGTTCCCCGGCGAGGCGGGGTCGAAGAACGAGGCCGGCTTCGGCGCCGTCGCCACCAACTCGAGCCCCCGGATCGCGATGCCGGCATCATGGAGGCCCGCCTTGAGGCCGACTCGCGGGTCCTTGGCTGCCGGCTTGGGTTTGGCCTTGAGCGGCTGGGACTTCGGCTCGTCTTGGGCGGCGACCGTCGCGGGACCGATGAGCGCCAAGAAAGTCAGAGCGAGCGTTGCCAAGTGACGAATATCGGACCAGGGTCTCATCGGGTTCTCATTGGGGTTTGAGGAGCCCACGCATCCGGCGGATCTCCGCGCGCTGGTCGGCGTCGACGTCGGACGCAAAACGAAAGACGTCGACCTCCTGGCCGGCGCCCGGGGTAGCAAACAAGGCGGCGACCATCGTCACCGCCCCTTCGTGGTGGCGAATCATGAACTCGAGGAACAGTCGTTCGAACTCGGCGCCCGAGGCCGCACCGAGCGTCGCGATTTCGGCGGCGGTCAACATGCCGGGCATCAGCGCCGCCCCATCGTGATGCATCTGGTGGGCATCCGGACCCGGCGCGGTCTCGTGGTGGTCGAGGAGCCAGGTCCTCATCAGCTTGATCTCGTCCCGTTGGGACACCGTGATCCGCTCGGCCAGCATCCGGATCGGCACTCGAGTGGTCCGGGACGGAACCAGATCACTCATCACGATGGCCTGGCCGTGATGCGCGATCATGCCCTGCATGAATTCGACGTCGGCTTTGGTGTGGCGGGGGCGGGCCGGGTCCGCTTGAGCCGCGGCAGCTCCGGCCACGATCAAGACCAGGAAAGCGGCAAGGCCCGCTGAACGCTTCATCATCCCGAGAAGCTATCCCATCGGGTCCCTGCGGGAAAGCCGGGCCGGTCAGTTGCTGTACGACAAGGCCGCCGCCGTGGAGATCCGCATCGCCCGGAACGCCGGCCACGCCGAGGCGATGATCGATACCCCGACCACGACGACGAGCCACCGACCGACGCCGCTCGGTTCGGGAACATAGATAACCGGCACCGGGATCATGATGCGTCCGAAAGCTTTGCCCAACAAAACGCTCATGGGAAGCGAGAGGGGAATGGCCAGGAGCCAGCTCAGAATCCCGATCACGAGCCCTTCCACTTGCACCATCGTGAGGATCGCGGCCCGCCGGGCGCCGATGGCCCTGAGCACCCCGATTTCCCGCGTCCGCTCGAGGACCGCCAAGCTCATCGTGGACGCGAGGCCCAATCCTCCGACCACGATCATCAACTGCGACATCGTCATCAGGAAGCCCGCCACCATCAGGAGATGGTCCTCGACCGACCGGCGGCTCTCCGCGAGGAGCTGGCTCCCCGCCACCGCGAATCCTTGGGTCTCCAGTTCATCGCGCAGGCGGCGGCTCAATTCTCCCTGGGCGGCCGGGACTCGGTCCAGGGCCGACACGACGGCCCGATCGATGGTGGCCGTACCGGCCATCGTGGCCATGATTTCCCGGCTGGTGTGCGCCAGCGGCGAGACCCCGGATTCGACCACACCCACCACCGTCCAATCGGTCCGCCGTCCGTCGATGACCAGGGGGACCACCGCCCCGACCGCGAGCCGAGGCTCTTCGTCCGCTAAACGCCGGTTGACCACCAGGGCGTTTGAATCGCCGGCGGCAAGGAGCCGGCCCGTCTGGAGCGAGTAACCGGACATTACGGAGCCGAGGGGCGCGGCGCTGATCGGAAAGGTGTTGCCCACGGTGCCGTCCGGCCGCGGAACGGCAGCCCGGCGGGCGCTCCATCCCTCGACCTTGGCAACACCCACCACGCCGGCCACGACGGCCTCGATGCTGTCGGCCGCGTGGGGCGTTGAAAACCGGATGGCGATGTCGTACCGCATCGCGTCGAACTGGGCCCCAACCGATCGCTGAATGGCCGCCCGAAGATTCAGTGCGCCCAGGTACACCGCCCCGGCGGTGGCCAAGGTGATCAGCGTGAGCGCCATGCGCTGACGGCGGCGGAACGCGTTCCGAAGACTCAACAACAGCGGCCGGGCCAACCCGCTGACCCGTTGAACCCAAGCCGGCGCCGCGCCTCCGCCATCGATGCCAACATCGCGGAGCGCCTCGCTCACCGGAATCCGGCAACCCCGCACGACCGGGATGGCGGCGGCAACGAGCGGGAGTAACGCTCCAGCGGCCAACTCGACGCCGAAGACCCAGCCCGGAATCCCAAACCCGGCCGTGTCGAAATTCAGGAGATCGGCGGTGAACTCGGCGTACCACCGGCCGATCACCGCCGCCGTCGGCAGGGCCACCAACGAGGCCACGAGGCCCAGGACCAAAGCCAGACCCAGATACATCCTGGCCAACTGACCCGACTGAGCGCCGATCGTCTTCATGACGCCGATCTCTCGAACCTGCCCGGCCAACATCGCGGTGATCAAGTTGATGACCAGAAACCCGCTCAGCAGCAACGCCAGCACACCGAAGGCACCCTGGGTATAGAGCAGCGAGTCGATCTGGCCGGCATGGATGTGACGGCCCGGTTCCGGGACATCAACATCAGCCACTGGGCGGCCGGTGGCTTCCACCACGGCCTTGACGTCGAAGGCAATCCGGCGCACCGCGTCTTGGTCGAGCGACCGGTCCTCGACGACGAACTGAAGTTGGTTGAACGTGGCGGGCGCGCCCAGCCTCATGAGGGTGGCCGGGGTGACGAAACCATACACGACGTGTTCCATCCAGCCCGGCGCCAGGCCGGCGTCTCGGGCGATGCCGGCGACCGAGAGTGTCACCGGCGGGGCCGTACCGATCTGGACGGCCGCGACGTCGCCCACGCCGATGGCGGCGAACTCGACCGACGACCGTTCGATCACGATCGCCCCATCGGCCGGGGGCCAGGCACCCGACTCCGGTTTCAGCCGACCGATCCCGACGGCCCGGAAGTCGGCCATCGAGAACAGAACCGCGGTCCGCCAACCGCCTTGGGCCATGATGCTGGCGGTCACCGTGCGCCGGGCCTCGGCAGTCGCCACGCCCGGCACCGCCTCGATCCGCGCCAACAGCGCCGAGTCAATCGCGTCGGTACGGATCGTCGCGGAGGCCGGATTGGTGGCCATGAAGCCCTCGCGGGTTACCCGGCGAACCATGGCCCAGGTGTTGAGCACCGATCCGGCGCCGATGATGCCCATCGCGATGGCCACCACCACCAGCACGGTCCGCCCCTTGTGGAGCCACACATCTCGGAAGACCTTCCGCCAGCGCGGCCTAAGCATGGGCCAGCACCTCGTCGGCGATCACTCGGCCATCCGCGAGCGTGATCGTGCGGGAGGCGAACTCGATCGCGCTCCGTTCGTGGGTCACCATCACCACGGTCTGCCCATCCGCCGCCAACTGGGCGAACAGCGCGAGGATCGCCGCCGACGTCTTTGAGTCGAGGTTGCCGGTCGGTTCATCGGCCAGCAGCACCGCCGGTGCGTTCGCCAGGGCTCGGGCGATCGCCACCCGCTGTTGCTGCCCTCCCGACAGAGTGGCCGGCAGCTTGTCGGCCTGATCGGCCACGCCGAGCCGCTCGAGCAGCGCCAGGGCCCGACCGGGGCGCTCCCGGGACGGCCACGCGTTACAAAAATCCATCGGCAGCATCACGTTCTCGAGCGCGGTCAGGGTCGGCAGCAGCTGAAAGAACTGAAACACGATGCCGACGGTTCGGCCGCGCCAGGCCGCCATCGAACGTTCGGGTAGTGAATGGACCGCGGTGTCGCCGATCACGACCTCGCCGCGGGTCGGCCGGTCGATGCCGGCCAACAGCCCGAGCAGGGTCGATTTCCCGCTGCCGGACTGGCCGACGATCGCGGCAAAATCACCCCGATCGATAGTGAGCGTGATGTCGGCGAGGGCGGTGAATCCGCCGCCGGCGCCCGGGAATACTCGGGCCACATCGCGAAGTGCAATCAGTGGGTTCGTTGGCATGCCGCGAACGGTACGGCGGCACGCCGGTCGCCCGCTACGGGGGTCGGTACCGTTCAGCCGGGCCGATGTCCCGTTCAGCGAACGGACGCTGGATCGCCGGGGTGGCCCGTGGCATTGTCCATCCAACCCAAGGAGATCCCATGTCGATCCATCATGCGCTGGTCCTCGCGAGTCTGGTTGCCACGCCGGCTGCTCTGACCGCCCAGCACGCGGGCGGTGCCGCGCCCGCGGCCCCGACCCGACCCCGCGAAGCCAGTCAGTTCGATTTTCTGATCGGCAAGTGGAATTTGACCATCCAGGTCCCGCCACCGAACTTGGCGGCCCGAATCCACGGGATGCCGAAGTTGGTCGGCACCTGGAAGGCCGCCCGCGCACTCGACGGGTGGGGGATCGAGGACGAGATGCAGATCACCGACGAAGCGGGCAATCCCAAGAGTTTGAGCCATTACGTCCGGGTATTTGACCCTGCCGCGGCCCGCTGGAGCATCTCGACGCTCGACGTCTATCGGGCCCGCTTTGCCTCGGCCACGGCCGAGTGGAAGGACGGTCAAATGCGCCAGAGCGCCGAAGGAACCGATCCGGAGGGCAAGCCAGTGGTGTCACGGACCCGATTCTACGACATTACGCCGAACACGTTCCGGCTCCAGCAGGACCGTTCCTCCGACGGCGGAAAATCCTGGACTGAAGGCACTCTCAAGATCGAGGCGAAACGAATTCCTTGATGGGGCGGACCCGGTCGTGGCTGTGGCTGCAGCTGATCATCGGTTGGCTCCCGGTGTGGGCACTGTACGCCCTGCTCATCGTCACCGCTCACCCGGGGAATTCACTCCACACGGCGGCCTTCGCGGCATTGCAGGCCATCGTCCTCGCCGCGCTGCTCGGGCTCGCGGTCCAACGACTCGTCGCCCGCTTGCCGTGGCCCCACCCCTTCGGTCTCCGTTTCGCCGCGATCCACGTACTCGGGGCCATCCTCTACTCGGCGGCGTGGATCGGGATGATCGCCGCCCTCGAGACCGTCGTCCATCCCGGCGCCCCAGCCATGGTGGGCTCGATGCCCCAGGGGTATTTCGTCCTCGGCGTGTGGTTCTACGTCATGGTAGCCGGGATTTCCTACGCCTCGACCGCCGCCGAACGAGCGGCCCGGGCCGAGGCGTTGGCGGCCCAATCGCAGTTGGCGGCGCTCCGGGCCCAGCTCAATCCCCATTTCGTCTTCAACGCCCTGCACACGGTCGTCCAGCTGATTCCCGGGGACCCGGCGCTGGCGTCTCGCGCGGCGGAGCAGGTGGCCGGTTTGCTCCGTACCACGCTGGAGGAAGACCGCGATCTGGTGCCGCTGTCGGATGAGGTAGCGTTTGTCGAACAATACCTCGAGATCGAACGGATTCGATTCGGTGACCGGCTCGACGTTCGGATCCACGTGACCGGAGATGCTGCGGCGGCGACGATTCCTTCGTTCGCGCTCCAGACGTTGGTCGAGAATGCGATTCGCCACGGGGCCGGGCCGCGGGTCGAGCCGACGACGATCGCGATCGACGGCCGAGTCGAGGGAGAGATCCTCACTCTGACGGTGCGAGACAATGGAGGCGGCGCCAGTCCCGAGCAACTCGGTCGGAAGGGGGGGACCGGGCTTTCGAGACTCCGCGACCGGCTCGCCGCGTTGTATCAGGGCCGGGCCCGGCTCGACCTGTCCACTGCTCCGGGCACTGGCTTTACCGCCTCGCTGTCGGTTCCCCAGGACACCGGCGAGTGAAACTCCGGGCGTTGATCGTCGACGATGAATCGGTGGCGCGCGCGGGCCTTCGCCAGATGTTGGCCGCGGTCGAATGGATCACCGTGATCGGTGAGGCGGCGAGCGGTCCAGCCGCGGTCGAGGCCATCAGCGCCCTGAAGCCGGAACTCGTGTTTCTCGACATCGAAATGCCCGGCTTCTCCGGCACCGACGTCTTGAGCCGGGTGACCCACCAGCCCTACATCGTGTTTACCACCGCCTACGCGCAGCATGCCGTCACGGCATTTGAGTTGGGCGCCCTCGACTATTTGCTGAAGCCGTTCGGCCCGGAACGATTGGCCACCGCGTTGGAACGGGTTCGGGCCGCTCTCGGCGAACCGGCCGGGCCCGGGACGTTCGACCGGCTCCGCGAGGCGCTGAGCAACGGGCCGATGACCCGGCTGTTCGTCCGCTCGGGAGCGTCGGTCATCCCGATTGCGGTGGTGAGTGTGGCGTGGTTCGAGGCCCGAGGCGACTACGTGGCGGCCCACGTCGGGCCGGCGCGCCATCTGCTCCACTTGTCACTCACCCGGCTCGAAGCCCGGCTCGACCCCGCCCGGTTCCTCCGAATCCACCGTACCCATATCGTGAATCTCGACCAGGTGTCCGCGTTTCGGCGTGAGGGCAAGGGACTCGTCGCCGAACTCACTGATGGCAGTCGACTGCCCGTGAGCCGAAATCGGTCTCAGGATCTCCGGGGTCTCCTCAAGGAATGACCGGCAGTTCGATCGACGAAGGGTAGCGTGCTGAACGGTGGATGGTGATGTTGGCAGGCCGGGTGGCCGCGGGGAAGCCATCCCGATCGGCCCCGGTGATCGTGACTCTGACCCGGAAACCGGCCCGAAACAGGTACGAGGTCGGCATCAGGTCGAGCACCATCGACTGGGGCCGGTTCGACAACGCCACCACGCCCGCTTGGCTGCTCGGACGATACGGAAGTCCCATGTTTCGGTACGGCGCCCGGCCCAATCGGGCATGCGAGGCTCGCAGCACGCCGTCCGTGACGAACCTGGATTCGCCGTTCGGGGCCACTTCTTCGAGGTAGACGAAAAAGTCGGCATCGGTCGTGTCGGCGGTGACCCAGAACCGAACCACCGGATGACCGGTAACCTCGAGTCGTCGGTCGAGCGGCTCGGTGGTATAGGTCCACCCCTTGGCATCGTTGGTCCGCATGTCCGGATAGCCCATCGGCCCGCCATAGCCGTTGGTCCACCGGGTAGCTTTGCCGCTCGTCGCGGTCAGGTCAACGAGTTGCGAATCGGCGCCCGGAGCGTCCGGGCGGACCGACAGCCGCCCGTCATTGCGCGACGCCACCGTCCCCGTCGGGCCGCCGCCGAAGTAGTACCAGGTCCGGCGCTCGTTTGGTAACGGCCATGCCCACGCCGAACGCCACACACTGTCCGGATGCGCGTTGAAGGTGCCGTAGCGGATCGGGGGCTCCCGCATGATCCCGTTGTCGATCCCCTTGAGCCAGTAGTCGTACCACCGAAGGTGCTCGGCGGTGTTGTCGAGCCCCGTCGTCTGGGTATGAAACCACGGGCCGACGAGCAGCTTCTGAGGGGTTCGGAGATTGGCGTACCAGACGAAAGCATCCCGGGGCGCCGGGTCGAGCCAGCCGGTCAGATGATAGATGGCGACACCCGACCGATTGATCTCCCTGAGATAGCTTCCAGGACTTCGCTCTCGATGAAACGCGACGCCCGTTTCCGGATCCTTGCTGTCGCGATACGGCACCCGGCGCCACATTTCGCCGATGTCCCAGTTGGCCCGGTGCGCCTCGACGGCCGCGGCCCGCAACGTCTCGCCGGAGTCGCCATCGACCGGCGCCACCGGCCCAAACGGCACCCCGAACCACTCGAACGTCTTCGACTGGTCGAGATTCGTGGTCAACGTCCGCCAGGTCGGGAGGGCGTACTCCTGGAAGATGCCGCCGGGGTAGAGCATCGGATAGAACCCGAAAACCGCCATCTCCGGAAAAATCGCCTTGAGGTGAGGCGGGCGTTCGGCGGCCGCGAAGTACTGGGCATGGCCGAGATACGACCGGCCGTACATCCCGACCTTGCCGTTGGACCACGGAGCGGTGCCTAACCACTCGGTGACCTCGTACATGTCCCGGGCCTCGTCGCGGGAGTAGAAGCCCGGCTGGATCCCAAACGACGCGCCGCCGCCCCGTGCGTCAACGACGGCGATGACGTAGCCATGGGCCAACAACGGCCCAATCCAGTCGAAGGTGGTGCGAAGCCGGCCGTTCACGATCGAGGCCCGATGATACCGCTCGTGGGCCCAGACCACGGGCAGCCGCTCGCTGTGGAGGATTCCCCCCTTGGTCGGCCGCATGATGTCGATGGCCAGGCGAACCCCATCGCGCATCGTGAGGTAGCGGGCCTCCCGCTGCCACCCGTCGTATCGGGCGGTCGAATACCCTTGGTACTTTCCCGGCTCGGACACCCGAGGTTGTGCCGTGACCGGGCTCCACGCCGCTGCCAACAGCACCAAACCCCATTTCATCGCGACACTCCGGGTTCAGGGGGCAAGAACCGGACGATCGCCACCATCGTCACGGCCGCGACCAACGCCACCAAGCCAAAGTGGGCCGGATACCCGAACCGGCCCGCAAACCAGGCCGCCCCGCTCCCGCCCACCACGGCCATCAGCGAGAAGGCACTCGAAATGGCGGTGAAGTCGGTCGCCACCTGCGCCGGCGAGCACCAATTCATCACGTTGGCATAGAACACCGCGAACATCCCCCCGATGGCCGCGTTCACCAACGCCACGACCACCGTGAGCGGCACCAGACTCCGGATCGAGAGGACCGAAACCAACCCGGTAACGGCCGCCGCCACCAACCCGGTCGCGATGACCGCCAGATAGGCCCGCCGAAAACCCAGGCGATTGACCGACGCCCCGGCCCCCAAGGCACCGAGGATGCCGGCACCGGTCCCCGCGACGCCCTGGACCACCCCGACTTCGGACAACGTTAGGCCCGCATCAATCAGATACGGACCTACGATCGGCCCAATCATGAAATAGCAAAGCCCGGTGAGCACCGCGAGCAACAAGATCCTCGGCGTATCGGACCGCCGGAAGAATCCGGCCAGACTGACCCCGGCTCCGGCTCGCTGGTCGTTCAGCACGGCCGGCGGTGCTTCCCGCCGAAGCAGGCCCGGCGCCGCGATCAGCGGGATCAGGAGCCCGACAATCGTGAGGGCCGTGCTCCAGCCAAGCCGGTCGATCAGGACGAGCACCCCGCCCCGCCCCACCAGTCCGCCGCAGGCCAGACCCGCCGACTGAACCCCGTTCCCAACGCCCCGTTCGCTCCGATCCAGCAGCTCGACCGCATACGCATCGGTGGCGATGTCCATCGTGGAGCCGGTCAGGCTGATCAAGAAGAAAACCACGCCGGCCAAGACGAGATGGTGGTCCGGCGGAAACCGCGAGAGCAGAAGAAACGAGCCGGCCAAGCCGAACGTCGAAGGAATCAGCCAGGTCCGCCGCCGGCCTAACGCCGGCAGCCAGTACCGGTCGGCGAGTGGCGCCCAGAGGAACTTGACCGAGTAGAGAATGGCCGGCAAATAGGCGACCCAGAGAAGCGACAGCGGCATTCCATACTTCCGAAGCACGCTCGGCACCCCAAGGACCAGGAAGGTCGTGGCCACCCCTTGGGCCAGATAGAGGGAAAAGATCAGGCCGAATTTCGGCAGCGACGTCACGCGCCGCCGCCGAACGGATCCGCCACCCGCGGCCAATAGGCGTGATCCCGCTGCCGGTAGGGAATGACCGCCACATCCAGGGTCTGGGCACCCGGCGTCCGAAGAATCTTGAGATCGTTCGACACCGTCCGGAATCCTTCCTCACCGTGGCGCCACATTTTGCAAACCACGAGTCGCTTGGCCTTGAGGTCAATCCCGAAATCGGTAATCACGTTGGGCCGAAGCGTCCCGTTCCGGCGGGAATGCAGAATCAGGTCGAGGCCATTGTCGGCGCTGACCCAGACCCCGGCCCCGAACCGCATCGGACCGAGCGGGCCCATCGCATCTTGGACCAAATCGGGAATCAGCTTCCGGACCGTGACGACCAAGTCGACCGGGAGTCCCGCCTCCGGACCCGACTTGCCGCCGATCCGAAGCATGAGTCGGGCTCCCTCGCCAACCGCCGTGCAGATCTCGACGCTCATGGGATCCCAGATTGGACCAAAGACGACATCGCCGAGTCCGCGCTCGACGACCTTGGCGAGCACATGGGTGCCATCACCCGCGCTCCCGCCAAGGTGGTTGTCTCCCTGTTCGCAGAGAACCACGGGACCACCGCCGGGCGGAAGGCCCCTGACGTAGTCGAGCGCCTCGTCGGCGGTGAAGTCGCCTCGTTCGGTAACCTGATCCCGGAGCGCGAAGAACTCCCGGCCCAACCGCTCGGCCACGCTCGCGGCCAGCGCCGGGTTGGCGTCGGTGGCCACCAGCACCCGGGTCCCGGCCTCCGGCACGTCGGCCCACGGATACCCGTGCGCGAGCGACACCGATAGCACGCCCGGCTCCCGCTCGACCGCGCTCATCCGCGCCACGAACCCGGCCATGGGTTCGGGCACGGTCGGGTAGGCACCAATCATCCGGCAATCAAAGACGGCCATCACCGGCCGGCATTGCCCCGCCCGCGCCGCCAGGACCAGATTGAACACTTCGCGAGCCCGATCCGGCACATCGACATGGGGCCAATGCTTCATCATCCCGATGATGGTGGAGTGGCGGGCCATCCGATCGGTGAGATGGCAATGACAGTCGAGACAGACCCCGATCGGGACGTCGGGGCCGACAATGGCGCGGCAGGCCTCGATCAAGTCACCCTCGGGGTCCGGATACCCATCGGCCACCATGGCGCCGTGGAGATCGAGCAAGACGCCGTCGACCGGACCGGACCGGCGGAGGTCGTCGAGGAGTTCGTTCCGCATCGATTCATACGCCGCTCGGGTCGTCGGGCCGCTCGGCATGGCCCAGGCCAACAACCCCGGAACGACCTCGTGGCCGGCCTCTCGAACCAGCCGACGCCACGGACGAGCCGCTGAGAGGACCCAGCCGACGGTATCGTCGTCGGCCCAATCCCGGTGAATCCGAAAGTCCCGCAAGGGAGTAGGGTAAGAAACGAACCCGTTCGACTCGGTGGCGATACCGCCAATGAAGAATCGCATCCGATTGGCGGGCCTGCGGTTAGCTGCCGGGCTTGGGATACACCACCTCGCCGGCAATGATGGTCATCACCGTCTTGGTGGTGAGGATGTCGGCCTCCGGCACGGTCATGATATCCCGGTCGAGGATCGTCAGGTCGGCCCATTTGCCTTTGGCGATCGACCCGCGCTTGTCCTCCTCGAACGCCGCAAACGCGGCGTACTTCGTGAACATCTTGAGCGCTTCCGCGCGGCTCACCTTCTGCTCGGGATGCCACACCGAATCGGCGCCCGCGTTGCCCCGGATATCCCGGCGCGCCACGGCGGCGTAGAACTCGATCATCGGCTCGCCGCGCTCCACCGGTGCATCGGAGCCACCGGCCACCGGCAGCCCCAGGTCGAGGAACGATTTCCACGCGTAGGCTCCGGCCAACCGCTTGGTGCCCAACCGCGCCGCTGCAAAATAGAGATCGCCGATGGCGTGTGACGGCTCCATCGACGGAATCACCCCGAGTTCCTTGAACCGGGGAATGTCGGTGGGGTCGACGATCTGGGAGTGTTCGATCCGCCACCGCGGATCCTTCGCGGGCACCGCCTTGAAAGCAGCGGCATAGAAGTCGAGCACCAGCCGGTTGGCCGCGTCGCCGATCGCGTGGGTCTCGACTTGAATCCCCTTTTCGAGCGCCCGCGCGAGCATCGGCCGGAACGCTGCCGTGTCCGTGGTCAGCAAGCCGCGGTTCTTGGGATCGTCGCTGTAGGGTTCAAGCAGCAGCGCTCCGCGCGAACCTAACGCGCCGTCGGCGACGGACTTGATGGTCCGAAGCGTGTAGCGGCCTCCGAATTCCGCGACGCTGGGGCCGTGAGCCAGGAGCGAATCCGCATCAGATCCGGGGCCACCGATGGCCTGATAGGTTCGGAGCTTGAGGGCCCCTTGGCCGTAGAGGCGCCGGATCCGGGCCACGTCGCCCCATGACACGCCGGCATCGTGCACCTGAGTCCACCCAAGCTCGACACTGCGCTTGGCCCCGATGATGTAGGCCGAGTCCTGGTCGGCGGAAGTTGGCGGGGGAATGACCCGGTACAGGAGCCCCATGGCCCCGTCGATCAGCATCCCGGTCAATTCGCCCTTGGCGTCCTTATTGAGGGCGCCACCCGGCGGAGCGGCCGTCTTCGGCGTGATCCCGGCCAACTCGAGTGCCTTGGTGTTTGCGACCAACGCATGCCCATCCGCCCGAACCAACGCCACGGGATTGTTCGGCGCGATCCGGTCGAGATCCTGCCGGCTCGGGAACGCCTGGGGAACCCAGAAGGTCTCGATCCAACCGCTGCCGGTCACCCACTCCCCCGGCTTGGTGAGCCCTACCCGCAGAGCCACTTTGGCCAGGAAGGCGTCCTTGGTGGTCGTACCCTCGAGATTGAGGGTCATTTCCCGCTGCCCAACCCCGCTCAGGTGGTAGTGGGCATCGGCCAGGCCCGGGAGCACCGTGGCCCCGGCCAGGTCCACGACTCGGGTCTTCGGGCCTTCGAACTTGGCGGCCTCGGCGTTCGAGCCGACGAAGACGATGTCGGAGCCCCGAATCGCCACGGCTTCGGCCTTGGGATTCTGGTCGTCGACGGTGTAGACGACCCCGTTCTTGAGCACGAGGTCGGCTGATTCGGAAGCCGCACAACCGGCGGCGACGAGCGCGGAGAGCAACAGATGGGATCGGTTCATAGGCTATAACGTGCCGCCCGCCGGGCCCCCAGACAAGGCCTCCCTTGTGCTGGGCGTTGCCCAAGCGGTACGATTGCAGCATGAGGCCACGGGTTGGTTACCTGGTGATCGTGCTCGCGCTGGGTTGCAAGTTCGAGAAGGAGCTCCTGGCCCCTCCTCCTGACCGGCTCCGGTCTCCCCCAATAGAACGACCCCCGGCCCTCCCGCCCACCGTCGTCGACATGCCCCTGCTGATCGACCTCAATACCGCGGTCGACATGATGGAGCACGAACTGCCCAGACGAATGGGCAACTCCGAGACGCGGATTCCAATTCCCGGCAAGAAACGGACGGCATTTGCCTACGAAATCAGCCGCAGCCCGTTCGAGATCAAGATCAAAGGGGACACCTTTCAGGTCGCGGCCACGATCCACTATCAAGGCCGGGGCTGGTACAATCCACCGATCGGGCCGGAGATCGGGGGCTCCTGCGGCACCACGGGAAAGGAACCCCGAGCCCGCGTAGTGATCTCAATCCAGCCTTCCATCAGTCGCGACTGGAAGCTGGTCGCCAAGCCCACGCTCACCTATCTCGGCCCCCTCACCAAAACCGAACGGGACCAGTGCGAAGTCACCTTCCTCAAGATCGACGTGACCAGCCGGGTCCTCGAGGCCGCCCGGGGGGCGATCCGGGGCCAGTTCCCGGGCCTCACCGCCAAATTGAAATCGCTGGACGTCAAGGGAGAAGTCGAGAAGGTCTGGAATGAAATCCAGAAGCCGATCCAGCTGACGGACAGCGTGTGGCTGATGCTCCGACCCGAGGGACTCCGGTTGGGCGCTTTGTCGGGAAGTCGCGAGATGTTGGGCGGGACGGTCGGAATCCGGGCCCGGCCCAAGATCGAAACCGGACCCAAGCCGACGGTTGCGCTCGTCGCGCTTCCGCCACTCGATGAGAGCGGCGAGGAAAGCGGTCTCAACCTGTTGACGGAGGGGCGCTTCGACTACGGGCTGATCGGCGCGAACCTTACCAAGACGGTGGCCGGCATGAAGATCAAGGTGCCGGGAGGAACCATCGAGATCAAAGAAGTAGGTGCCTATGGCATTGGCGGAGGTCGGCTGGCCCTCGGCGTCCGATTCACCGGCACCAGTTCGGGGCAGATCTACTTCGTCGGCACACCGAAGTACGACGATTCAACCGGCCACATCGTGGTACCAGACCTCGACTACGACGCCTCGACCACACCGCTTCTGGTCAAGGGCCTGGCCTGGCTGAAGGCTGATCAGATTCGCGACTTCCTTCGGGCCAAGGCCACCTTTCCGTCGGCCGAAACGATGGACCGGCTTTCAACCCTGGCCGTTACCGGGATGAACCGGGAACTGGTACCCGGGATCTTCCTCAGCACCTCACTGAACCGGACTGAGATCGTCCGGTTGTTGCCTCGAATTGACGCCCTCTACCTCCAGGCGCACGCCAGCGGCCACGCGGCGGTCCACGTCACGGATGTCTTCTTTGCGAGCCTGAAAGCTACCGGATCAGATACCACTGGGTCTGGCGGGGCCAGAAAAACTTCCAACCCTCCTCCGTGAGATGGGCGTCGTCCTCCATCATCACGTAGACCTTCTGCCCGCCCCACTCCGGCACCGCCGTCGCGGTATTGAGCTCGATCGAGATATAAGAGCCTATCCGCAACGGCTTCCCCGGTCGACCAGGCGCGCTGCCGAACGACACCCCCGCCCCCAATCCATGGCCCTGATTGCCAATCGGATGAGAGTAGATCATCGCCTCGATCCCCTGCTTCTTCATCTCCGCCATGGCGCAGTCGTAGGCCTCGGTGTTGAGCCGGCCGGGACGCGAGCAGGTCCTCATCACGGCGTCCTGCAACGCATTGGTATTGGCCATCGCCTTCTTGAGGCCGGCGGGTACGCCACGCTCACCGGGTTTCAGCACGTACGCCATCTTCTGCCAATCGGTATCAAATCCCATCGCCGTGATGCCCATGTCGATGTGCACCACGTCGCCCCGCTGGATGATCGTGCCCTCCAAGGCCGGTCCCGGCGACGATGGCGTGGCGGCATGTTTGCCCACCTCGTAGTTGCCGCCGCCGAGCCGCTGGACCCGGACGTCGGGCTGAAACCACGTGGTGGCCCCCCGCCTGGCATACTCGTCGAACAAGAACCGCCGCACGTCCCCGACCGTGGTCTTGCCCGGCGTGATCACCGCATTCGACAGGGCCTTCTTCGCGATCTGGTCGGTGATCTTGACGAGGTGTTGGTAGGTGGCAAACTCCTCGGGAATCCGGGTATCGAGGTGTTCTTCGATCAGCGCGTCCGCGCTGATCTCTCGGCACTCGGCGCTCGGCGCTCGGCACTCGGCGGTGCTGTCGAGGGCTTGGTGGATCAGGGTGTAGGTGGCGTGGGTGAGGGTTCGGGTGACGCCGCGGGGGCCGTCCATGCCGAGGGCGATGGTTTTGGGTTTGAAGCGGCGGAACAGATCCGAGAGCATCTTGGAGGGGTTCCGGCCCTCGGGCATCGGCTCGAAGTAGGCCTTGATCGTCTCTTCCGGGTAGCCGGTGATCGAGAACGCCTTGAGCCGGTCGCCGCCGTCATCGGCGAAGATGAAGAAATCGCGGTTGCCGGCGTAGGGCCGAGGCGGCGCGACCGTGTGGACGATCGGGTCGTTGTGAAACTCCTCGTTGACCACGATCCACATCGCGACGCCGTGGCGCCGCATCATGGGGAGCAGCATTTCGTGACGTTTGGCCAACCAGCTCTCCCGGGTGGCGAGTTGGGCCGACCACGACGGCACCACGAGCGGTTGCTGGGCCATCGCGAGCAGTCCGGCAAACAGAAGTCCGGTCATCTTTCAGTTCTCCAAGGTCTTGAGAAGGTCGCGCCAAGTAAACCAGCCCGGTTTGCCCCGGATCCATTTTTCAAACCACTGGAACTCGGCGTGGGCCTTGACCAGTTGGTTTCGGGGCGCGGTAATCCCGTGGGTATCGCCGGGATAGACGAAGAATTCCGTCGGCACGCCGAGTTTCTTGAGTGCCATGTGAAGCTCCTCGGACTGCGGCCTCGGCACCCGCGGGTCGCCGTCGACGACGTGGATCAGCGTCGGGGTCGTGGCGGCCTTGATGTACTTGAGCGGCGACACCTTCCAATAGGCGTCGAAGTTGTCGTACGGGAGGTCGCCGCCCATATACCACTGCCGGTTCCGCTGGATGTCGCTTTGGGCGTACATCGAAATCCAGTTCATGGTACCGGCCCCGCTCGAAATGGCCTTGAACCGGGTGGTGTGGGTCAAGATCCAGTTCGAGTAATGGCCGCCGGCGCTCCACCCCATCGCACCGAGACTGTCCGGATGGGCAATCCCTTGGGCGATGAGGTAGTCCACGCCCGTCATGATGTCCTCGAAGCCACGGTCGAAGTACTTCCCGACCCCGGCCGTTTCCATCCGGTGGCGCTCGCCGTAGTTGGTCGACCCGCGGTAGTTCGGCATCAACACGGCATATCCGGCGCCGGCGTAGACCTCGGAGCCGTACCCGCCATTGAAGCTCAGCAAGTCGGCGCCGGCCGGCCCGCCGTGGATCTGGACGATCAGCGGATACTGACGGCCCGGGACGAAACCGGCCGGCTTCAGCAACACACCGCCAACCAGCTTGCCGTCCTTTGACTTCCAGGTAATCTCTTCGGCATTGCCTAACGAAAAGCCGTCCACCTGGGGGTTCGGGTTGGTCAGCCGGATCCAGGCGGCCTGGGTGGCCAGCTCGGCCTCGGTCCGGACCAGGTATTGGCTGGCCGGCGTCGCGGGATCGCTGTAGTTGACCAGGATGAGGCCGGTATCGTCGTCCCGAGTCGGGGCGATGGTCCCATTGACCTTGGAGACCTGCGTCACCGTATTCCCCGACAGGTCAAGCGCCATGACCTGACTGGTGGCCTTGATCCCCTCGGTGAAGTAGATCGTCTTGCCGTCCTTCGACCACCAATCCACCGATACACTGCCGTCAAACCCATCACCGAGTTTCCGCCACGGCCGGCCCGCGGCCGAGACATCTCGGAGATAGACTCTCGAGTCCCGCGAATAGGCGAAGTCATTGGCTGCGGAGAACGCGATCCACTTGCTGTCCGGCGAGAATGACAACCCGCTCTCGCCGATCTCGGTGTTGGTGGTCAGGCGTTCAACTCGGCCGGTCGGCACGTCGAGCAGGTACAGATCGGCAGAGTTGCCGGTCTCGGTCACCGTCCGCTGGTACCGGTCGTTCGGAGTTCCGTTGAATCCAATCCATCGGCCATCCGGCGAGACCTCGACGCCGCCGACGGTGTACTCGGTGCCGCCGGTGAGCCGCTTCTCGGCCCGGCTTTCGAGATCGACCGCCCAGAGATGCCGAAGGGGTGAGTCCTCGTTCCGGATCTTGACATCGAACTTCTTTTCGACCCGGTCCTTGTTGTCTTTGTCGACACTGTCCGGCGCGACGAAGTAGAGCGACCGGCTGTCGGACGAGACCTCCCACCAGGTTACCGGGGTGGCATGCTTGGTCAGCTGAACCGGCGGCGCAGCCAGATCGGCCACCGCCAAGGCCCACACCTGTTGTTCGTCGGTCTTGCCCGCTGAGTACACGAGCCACCGGCCGTCCTTCGAGAAGGCGAAGGCGCCGACGCCGTCTTTGGCCTCGGTGATTTTCCGGGCCTCGCCGCCGTCGGTCCGCATCGCGTAGAGCTGGTTCCCGGCGCCGGAATCGGATCGCTCCCGATTCGAACTGAACACGAAGAACGACCCGTCGCGAGCCCACCGCGGCGCCGTTTCGTTCTTGTCCTTGGTGAAGGTGAGCTGCCGGGCCGATCCAACCCCTTGGACCGTCGACACCATCCAGATGTCGGTGAATCGGCGAGCCTCTTTCCAGTCCGGAACCGATAGCGTGTACAACCCGGTGCGGCCATCAGGGGCCAGTACCACATTCCCGGCTTGGTTCATCCGCTGCATGTCGAGAAACGTCATCGGCCGCTTGGCCTGGGCCGCGAGCGACGCCGTGACGGCCAAACCGGCAACCGAAACCGCCCGAATCCACCGCATCAGCGCTTCTCCTCGACCGGCGCCGGCACCACTGGATAGAGTCCCGCGTCAGCCAACCGGAGATAGAACGGCTTCAACTTGGCGAGGAACCCGTTGACCTCGGTGACCGCAGCCGGAACCTCGGTGGCCAGCGCACTCACCGTCTGACGATTCGCCTCGCTCGGTTTCACATGGGCCCCGCCGATGTCACCACCGGTCATCGACAGGCGGATCGGAAGCGCCCGGCGAAGCTCGGAGAAGTCCATACTGAACAGATCCTCGCCCGGCGTTCGGATCCCAAGCTTCCGCTTGAGGCCGCCCAACTCCTTGGTGAGCGAATCCATGGTCGCCTTGATCGGCGGCGGGACCTTGGTCGAATCCGGCAGGCCCTTCCGAATCGAGCCCAACTGGTCGTCGGCATCCCGCACGGCGTCGGTGGCGGCGGTCAGCGTCCGATTCAGACCGTGGAGCTGTTTCAACGCGTCGAACCGTTCTCGCAGATCGGCGTCCGCGATCTGCACCTCGGGATCGAGCCGGACCTGAACCGGACTCGAGGCCGCCTCCTTGCCGTTGGCGACCAGCACGGCCGTGTACGTACCCGGGAGCACCATCGGGCCTTCCCGCCCACCACCAAAGAACGACGGCAGACCCGTGCCGGCTCGTTTGGAGGGTGGCAGCGGCTCGACTCGGAAGTCCCACACCGTCGCATTGATCCCCGAGGCGGCCTTAGTCTTGGCGCTGTCACCCTTCAGTTCCCGAACGATGGCGCCCGAGCCATCCTTGATCACGATCCGGACGCGGTCGGCTTTGGTCTTCAGATGGTAGGTGATCGGCGCGCCAACCGGCGGATTCTCGCCCAAGAACCGCATGTCGCCTTCGAACTCCCGCATCCGATCCTCGGCCCGGACCCGCTCGACCGCCGGCTCGACCTCGAATACGTGGGCGTCCTTGGCCGCCGCCACGGAGTATTGCTGGAACGGCGTCAGATCATCGAGAATCCAAAGCGCCCGGCCGTGGGTCGCGAGGATCATGTCGTTGTCGCGCGGGTGGAGGGTGATTTCATACACCGGCACCGTCGGGACATTCGCCTTGACGCGGACCCACGAGCGCCCCCGGTCCGTGGTGACGAACAGCCCGTTCTCGGCACCGAGATAGAGCACGTCCGGATTCTTGAGGTCTTCGGTAATCGTCCGAACCACGACCCCTCCCGGCAGATTCGCGGCGATCGACCGGAACGAACCACCGAAGTCGGTGCTGGCATAGACGTAGGTTCCGTAGTCACCGCTCCGGTGACCGTCGAAGGTCACATACACCGTTCCCTCGGCGAATTTCGACGGCTCGACCTTGGACACGTATGCCCACTTCGGGGCATTGGGAATCTTGGAGGTGACATTGGACCATAGAGCCCCGTCGTCGCGCGACACCGACACCTGACCGTCATCGGACCCGGTATAGAGCAGCCCCTTCTTGAGCCGCGACTCGGCAATCGTGAACAGGGTGCCATAGACGGAGACACCGTCGTTCTTGGCGATCTTAATATCTTTGCCCTTCATCCCCATCAGATCAACCGTATCCCGATCCAGGGCCAGCGTCAGATCGCCGCTCACGGCTTTCCACGAATGACCCCGGTCGGTCGTCTTGTAGAGTTTGTTGGCCCCCGCGTAGAGCGTGGCCGGATCGTGGGACGAGAGCATGAACGGGGTGTCCCAGTTCCATCGGAGCGGCTTCTCACCTGGAGCCGCCTCGGGGCGGACACTCTTCCGCTCGTTGGTCGTCCGGTCGGTCCGAACGATGTTGCCGTCCTGCGATTCAGCGTAGATGATCTTGTGATTGGTGGGATCGATCAGCCCGACGAATCCGTCCCCACCCTGGGCCACGAACCAATCATCGTTGGCGCTCCCGTCCTTGGAGCGGACCTGGCTCGGCCCGCACCAGGTGTTGTTGTCCTGGAGCCCGCCGCAGATGTTGTATGGGGTTTGCATGTCGAACCCGACATGGTAGAACTGCCCGACCGGAATGTGCGGCAACCACATCCACTTGGCGCCGCGGTCGTAGCTGACTCCGACGCCCCCGTCACCCCCGATCATCAGGTGCTCCGGATCGGACGGGTTGATCCACATCGCGTGATAGTCGACGTGGATCTTCTCGTCGAGCGACCGGAACGTCTTCCCCCCGTCGTCCGACACCAGTACGTTGAGGCCGGGAACGTAGACGCGGAGATCGTTTTTCGGATCGACTTTGATGACGCCGAAATACATCGGCCGGGGGTTGGTCGAGCCCATCTTCCGCCAGGTGGCCCCGGCATCGTCGGTCCGGTACACCCCGCCCTGGGTCGGGTGCTCGATCCGGGCATAGACGATGTTGGGGTTGGCCCGGTAAATGTCGAGCCCCGACCGGCCCAGCGACCCTTCCGGCAGCCCCTTCGTGAGCCTGGTCCAGGTCCGCCCGGCATCGGCGGTTTTCCAGAGCGCCGAGTTGGGCCCGCCGCCGTTCATACCCCAGGCGGTCCGGCGGCGCTGATAGGTGGCCGCGTACATCACCTTGTTGTTGGTGGGGTCCATGACGAGCTCGATCCCGCCGGCATCCGGCCCCGGGTCGAGCACCCGGGACCAGGAAATCCCGCCGTCGGCCGTCTTGTAGATGCCCCGTTCGCCTCCGGCTTTCCAGAGGTCGCCGAGTGCGGCCACGTAGACGACCTCGTGATCGACCGGATCCACGACGATCCGGGCAATCTGCTTGGAATCCCGTAGACCCATGTGTTTCCACGACTTCCCGCCGTCCGTCGACTTGTAGATCCCGTCGCCCCACGAAGAGCTTTGGCGGTTGTTCGCCTCGCCGGTGCCGACCCAGACCAGGTTGGCGTCGGCCGGCGCGATGGCAATGGCACCCACCGACCCCGAGCCGCCTTCGTCAAACACGGGAGTGACAGTGATCCCGTTGTTGGTGGTCTTCCACACCCCGCCCGTGGCCGCGGCGACGTAGAAGGTCCGGGGATCGCGAGCCAGGACCGCAAAGTCATCGATTCGTCCGCTCGGCGTGGCCGGCCCGATGCTCCGGAACTTGAGACCGTCAAATTGGGCGGCGGCGGGCAGCGGCTGAACCAGCGCGAACAGCAAAAGAGCGTGGCGCACGGGAAACTCCGGGGTAGGGATTATCTTTGGGGCATGAAAGTCAAAATCTTCAATAATCAGAGCCAATTGGTCGCCGCTGAGACCGAGCCCGTCGTCAAGCCCGATACCCACTGGCGCGCCATGCTGAGCCCCGAGCAATACCAGATTGCCCGGGGTAAGGGAACCGAACGCCCCTTCTGCGGAACGCTCCTCGACAACAAACGGAAGGGATTTTACTCCTGCGTCTGTTGCGATCTCCCGATGTTTGCGTCCGACGCCAAGTTCGACTCCGGAACCGGCTGGCCCAGTTTCTTCCAGCCCGTCGCCCCGGAGAACATCAAGACCGTGGCCGACAAGAGCCATGGCATGGTCCGCACCGAAGTCCTCTGCGTCCGGTGCGACTGCCACCTGGGCCACGTCTTCACCGACGGGCCGGCGCCGACCAAACTCCGGTTCTGCATCAACTCCGAGTCGTTGGTCTTTACGGAGTTGCCGGGCCGGTAAATTTCTGGTACCAGCTCATCATGTAGAGCTGGGTCCGGATAAAATTGGACGGCTTCGACGAGGTCCCGTGGTACTCGCCGGAGAACCGGAGGAGCTCAGTCGGCACGTTGAGACGCTTCAACGCCGCGAAGAACTCCTCCGACTGCGGCATCGGAGTCCGGAGGTCGAGTTCGCCGGTCATCAGGAGCGTCGCCGTCTTGACGTTCTTGACGTACATGATCGGTGAGGTCTTGAGCCACGGGGCCGGGTCTTCCCAGAACGGTTTGTCGTAGAAATTGTCGATGAAGAGCGGGACATCGGTCTGTCCCGCCATGCTCATCCAGTTGGTGACCGGGCACCGAACCGCCGCGGCCGCGAACCGGGTGGTGTGCCCGATGACCCAGCTCGACAAGACGCCACCGCCGCTGCAGCCACCCACGTACATCCGGTTGGTGTCGATATACCCCCGGCCCACCACCGTATCGACCCCCGCCATCAAATCGTCATAGTCGACGCCGGGGTACTGCCGCTCGATGGCGTTCCCGAAGGCGGTGCCGTAGCCGGTGCTGCCCCGCGGATTGGTGAACAGCACCACGTTGCCGTTGGCGGCGAAGTTCTGATACATGTAGCTGAACCCCACGCCGTACATCCCGTGCGGGCCGCCGTGAATTTCCATGATCAGCGGATATTTCCGGCTCCGGTTGAAATTCGGCGGCTTGACGATCCAGCCCTGGACCTTGGTACCGCTGGTCGAGGTGTACCAGATCTCCTCGGTGTCGCCGAGCTTGATGTTCTGGAGGACATCGCCGTTGACGTCGGTGAGCTTGGTCACCTCGGCGGGCCGGGCCACCGGGAACCGAATGATGTCGCCCGGCTCCTTCGGCCCGCTCTTGGTGCCGACCGCGACCCCGGTGTTCGAGATCGAGCTCACGTCGAGCATGTGGTTGCCCGTCGTCAGTTGCCGATAGCCGCCTTTGACTGACGCGAAGTAGTAGTTGGCGGTGCCCCGATCCTGGATCCCGAAGTACACCCCGCTGCCGTCCGGCGCCCAGTTGAGGTCGCTCACGTCGCGGTCCAGATCGCCGGAGGCCAGCCGCTGGTTACTGCCGTCGATCCCCATGAAATAGAGTTCCGCGGTCTTGTAACTCTTCCGGCTCGAGTCAGCCCCGGCAAACGCCACGGTCTTCCCGTCCGGCGACACCACGGGATTGGCCCAACTTCCGGGCCTCGTCGTCAAGGTCCGAATCGTTCCGGTCCCCACGTCGACGAGGTGAACCCCCGAGTTCCGGTAGTTCTTGTCGGCGTTCGCCTGCCGGTGACCGTCGAACAGGATGCCCTTGCTGTCCGGCGTCCAGCTATACCCGGCGCCGCCGACCAGTTGGTCGAACCGGGACCCGACGTTGAACTCGCCCTTGGTGATCTGGCGCGGCGTCCCGCCGTCGGCGGGCACCACGAAGAGTTGGACGTAGGACAGATCCATGAACCCGGCCCGGTCCTGGCGGTAGTGGAGCTCGGTCACCCGCCGCGGAGCCGGGGTCCACTTGGCGCCCGCCGGCGCCGCCGGCATGCTGATGGCCCAGGGCCGCTCGAACTTGACGCCCATCGTGAAGGAGAGCCACTTCCCATCCGGCGACCACGCCAACGCCCCCGGCGCTTCCGTCAACCGGGTGATCTGCGACACTGCCCCCTCCGCGTCCATCCAGCGAACGAAGATCTGCGGTTTCCCATCGGCCTCGGCGATGTAGGCGATCCGGGTCCCGTCCGGCGACCAGCGCGCCGCGCCACCCTTCAGGAGGAAGCGCTGCTTGGTGCCGTCGGCGCCCATGATCCAGAGCGCGGAGTCGAATCGATCCTCCATGACATTGACCCACCGGCGGTTGTACACAATCTGGGTGCCGTCGGGCGAGATCTGCGGGTCGGCGACGTTCTCCCAATTGAGAAAGTGCTGAACGGTGAGCAGGGTGTCGGAGGGCGTCTCCTGAGCGGAGGCGATGGGGGCGGCGAAGGCTACGAGCGAGACCACCCCGGCAACGGCGAGTCGAATGCGAATCATGGATTCTCCTAGAGGGCAGCGGCGAGACTGTATACAATATACTCCGCCCTGACGGGTTCGTTACCCTCCACCGTTATCTTCGCGGTCTCTCATGAGTGAATTCAGCCAGCGGGTGCTCGCCGAAACGTTGGGGACCGCCGTCCTGCTGACGGCGGTCGTCGGATCCGGCATCATGGCCGAGCGGCTCGCCGGTGGCAACGATGCCATCGCGTTGCTGGCGAATTCCATTGCCACCGGGGCCACATTGGTCTGCCTCATTCTGGCGCTGGGGCCGGTTTCCGGGGCGCACTTCAATCCGGCAGTCACGGTCGTCGCCGCGGCGCACGGTGACCTCCCATGGCGCGAGGCGTGGCGATACATCTTGGGCCAGTTGATTGGAGCCGGGCTCGGTGTGGTCGTCGCCAATCTGATGTTCGGTCTGGATCCAGTATCGCTGTCTACCCACATCCGAACCGGGCCGCACCTCTGGCTCAGCGAGGCGATCGCCACGGCCGGCCTGCTGGCCGTCATCCTCCTGGTCGCTCGGCAGCGTGCCGACGCGGTTCCCATGGCCGTGGGCTGCTACATCACCGGAGCCTACTGGTTCACCTCATCGACCTCGTTCGCGAATCCCGCTGTCACCATTGCCCGAACCATGACCGATACGTTCGCTGGAATCCGGCCCGATGACGTAGCCGGATTCATTCTCGCCCAATCAGCTGCGGTCGCGATCGTCATCGTCGCCCGCCGAAGGCTCGGCCGCCCATGACCGCCACCGTCCTGTTTGCTTGCGTCCACAATGCCGGCCGTTCTCAAATGGCCGCCGCCTGGCTCAACCACCTGGCCAACCCGGCCAAGGCCCGGGCGATCTCCGCCGGTACCGCTCCGGGCAAAGCCGTGCATCCCGAAACCATCACCATCATGCGCGAAGTCGGGATTGACCTCTCAGAGGCAACGCCGCAGTTTCTGTCTGCCGAGCTCGCCGCAACCGCCGGATACTTGGTTACCATGGGCTGTGGCGATGAGTGCCCGGTGGTACCAGGGGCCGTCCGGGCCGACTGGCCCCTACCCGACCCCAAGGGCCAGCCACTCGAAGCCGTTCGGGCCATTCGCGACGAGATTCGACGGCGGGTCGAAACCATGATCGCGGCCAACGGCTGGACATAACCTCTTCGAAGGCCCAACCACATGATGAGAGCGACGATGCTGGCGGCGACTCTACTTGGTACCACAGCCTGCGCCAAGCCGGCCGGACAACCGGAGGCTACGAAATCCATGTACCACGACAACACCGGACGAGACGACATCCTGACCGGCGGGGTCAAGATGATCCCGATCACGACCCCCAAGGGAACGTTCAAGGTCTGGACCAAACGGGTCGGCAACAACCCCACGATCAAGGTCCTGCTGCTCCACGGGGGCCCCGGCTTCACCCACGAATACTTCGAAGCCTTCGACAGCTTCTTCCCGGGCGCCGGGATCGAGTACTACTACTACGATCAACTCGGCTCCTACTACAGCGACCAGCCGAACGAACCCGATCTCTGGGACCTGCCCCGGTTCGTCGAGGAAGTCGAGCAGGTTCGGGTCGCGCTCGGCCTCAACAAAGACAACTTCTATCTCTTGGGACAGTCGTGGGGCGGGCTCCTCGCCATCGAGTACGCCCTCAAGTACCAGCAGAACCTGAAGGGCCTGATCATCTCGAACATGATGTCGAGCATTCCGGCCTATGTCTCGTACGCCGAAAACGTCCTGATGCCAGCCATGGACCCGAAGGTCCTCGCCGAGGTCAAGGCGCTCGAGGCCAAGAAGGACTACGCCAACCCCCGGTATATGGAGTTGCTGATTCCGAACCACTATCAGCAGCACATTCTCCGGATGCCGCCCGACCAATGGCCCGACCCGGTGAACCGGGCGTTCAAACACGTGAATCAGGCCGTTTATATCCCGATGCAGGGCCCAAGCGAACTCGGCGCGAGCGGCAAGCTGGAGAAGTGGGACCGGAGTGCCGACCTGGGCCGGATCGCAGTGCCCACCTTGGTGATCGGCGCCATCCATGACTCCATGGACCCCAAGCATATGAAGTGGATGTCGGAGCAGTTCCCGAAGGGGCGGTATCTCGAATGTCCGAACGGGAGCCACATGGCGATGTACGACGACCAGCAAACGTACTTTCCGGGCCTGATCCAGTTCATCACCGAAGTGAACGAAGGGAAACCCTGAGATGGCAATGATCCGAGGACTTCGGACCGTGTCGTATCCCGCCCCCGATCTCGCGAAGGGCAAGGCGTGGTACAGCAAGGTGCTCGAGCAGGAGCCGTACTTCGACGAGCCGTTCTACGTCGGCTACAATGTGGGCGGATTCGAATTGGGATTGGTGCCTGACGCCAAGCCGGGACCCGACGGGCCGATCGGGTTCTGGGCGGTGGACGACTGCGCCGCCGCCTTGCAACGGCTCGTCGACTTGGGCGCCCCGGTTGTGGCGGGGGTGACGGACGTCGGCGGCAGCATCAAGGTCGCCACCGTGCTCGACCCCTTCGGCAACACGTTCGGCGTCATCGAGAATCCCCATTTCAACCTGACCGAGGTCCGGTAGCACCTCGGAGTTGGCCATGGAATACCCGTTTTATACCTGCGACGTGTTTACCGATGCCCGGTTCGGCGGCAACCAGCTGGCGGTCTTTCCTCGCGCCGCCGGCTTACGCGATGGCCAGATGCAGCAGATCGCGCGGGAATTCAACTTCGCGGAGACCTCGTTCGTGCTGCCGCCGGAGTCGGGACATACCCGCCGAGTCCGGATCTTCACGCCAACCCGGGAAGTCCCCTTCGCGGGCCACCCGAATATCGGCACGGCCGCCATGCTCGCGGCACACGGCGAGCTTGGGGCGGTCGGGGCCCGTCTCGAGATCGTCTTCGAGGAGCTCGCGGGACTCGTAGCGGTCACGATCGAACCCCGAGCCGGCGGGCGGTTTTGGTGTGAACTGGCGGCGCCGGAGCCGCTGTCACTTGGCCCGCCGGTACCGGTCGCGGCGGTGGCCCGCGCGGCTTCACTCGCGGATGGCGACATCGTCACCACGACGCACGAGCCCCGGGCCGGATCGGTGGGACTCGCCTTCCTGCTCGCGGAAGTTCAGAACCGGGCCGCCCTCGAGCGAGCCCGGCCGGACATCACGGCGCTCGACCGGCTGGCCGGCCCGGAGTTCGGGCAGCCGTATCTCCACCTGTATGCTCGAACCAGCGACGGGTTCGACCTCCGAACCCGGCAATTCTCGTCCGGCGACCCGATGTTGGAAGATGCGGCCACCGGCAGCGCCAACGCGGCCTTGGCCGGCCTCCTGGCTCACTACGATCCGGAAACCAACGGAACGTTTCGCTGGCGAATCGCGCAGGGCGTGGAGATGGGACGACCGAGCGTTTTGGAAGCGCGGGCGGACAAACGGGGGGACCACGTCACCGCCGTGTGGATCGCCGGCGAAACCGTGGCGATGACCACGGGTCTCTTCGCCCTCTGAGCGGACGAAGAGACCCCGGTCGGCGTGCTTTACGGCTTCTCGACCAGCTTGGGAACGGCCGGGTAGAGCCCCGCCTCCGCCAGCCGCTGATAGAACGGCTTCAACTTGCTCACCAGCGCATTGACTCGGTCAATCGCCGCGGGCACTTCGGTCTTGAGTTCATTCCATTGCGCCAAGTCCACCTCGGTTGGCGGAACCGTGGTGCCGCCGATGCTCCCGATGACCCCGCTCAACTTGAAGGTGATCACTTTTCGGAACTCCGAGAAATCGAACTCGGATTCGTCCCCTTCGTCACGGATGAAGAAGGTCTTCTTGATCGGCTCGAGCTCCTTGGTCAGACTGTCGTAGGTAGCCCGGATGCCGGCCGGGACCACGGTGGTGTCGGAGAGCGCGGTCTTCATCCCGGCCAACTGGGTATTGGCGGTCCGTGCCGCCGTCGCGGCCTCCGCTAACCGGGCCTCGAGCCGCTGACCCTCCTTCAAGAGATCGAACCGGCGCTGGCGATCGGCGTCGGACATTGAGATTTCCCGGTCGCCCTTGACCGAGAACGATTGGGTGGCGACTTCCTTGCCGTTCACCACCAGCGCCGCCGTGAAGTTGCCGGGAAGAACCCAGGGGCCCCGGGTCCCGCTATTGCCCCTGCCGCCACCGCCGCCGAAGAACCCGCCGCCGGCCGGCGCCGCACCCTTGGGCGCCGGAATCGGTTCGATCCGGTAGTCCCAATGCACCACGTTCATCCCGGCCGCGCTGCTCTCCTTGACGTCATCGCCCTTGAGTTCACGGACCAGGTTGCCGGCACCATCCTTGATGACGACCCGGAGGCTGTCCGCCTTGGACTTGAGCCAATAGCTGATCGGGGCGGCGAGCGGCGGGTTCGGCCCGATGTACTGCATGTCACCCATGCTGCCGTAGTAGCGGAATCCTTGGGCCGTCTGCTGATACGCGGGCGCCATCGAATAGAGGTATCCGTCGGCCGCTTGGGCCCGGTTCGCCTCCTGGAACGGGGTCAGATCATCGAGAATCCAGATTCCCCGGCCGTGGGTGGCGAGCAGCATCGCGTTGTCGCGCGGATGGAGCGTGATCTCGTAGATCGGGACCGTCGGCAGGTTGCCTCGCACCCGGATCCAGGTCTTCCCCCGATCCAGTGTCAGGTAGAGCCCGGTCTCCGTCCCGAGGTAGAGGACGTCCGCGTTCTTCTGATCTTCGGTGATGGTCCGGGCCACTTCGCCCCGGGGCAAGTTGCCGACGACCGGCTTCCACGAGGCCCCGAAATCCTGGCTGGCGTAGATATAACTGCCGTAGTCGCCGGTCCGGTGGGAATCGAAGGTGACATAGACCGTCCCTTCGGCAAACCGCGACGGCTCGACCCGGGACACGTACGCCCACTTCGGAGCGTTCGGAATCTTGGCCGTGAGATTGGTCCACGTCGTCCCGCCGTCCCGGGTCACGTGGACCTGACCGTCGTCGGATCCGGCATAGATGAGCCCGGCCTTGAGACGCGACTCCGCGACGTTGAACAACGTGCCGTACTGATCGACCCCGTCGTTCTTGGCGATCTTGACGTCCTTGAGCTTGGCCCCCATCAGCATCATGGTATCGCGATCAACTGCCGTGGTCAGGTCGCCGCTGATGACCTTCCACGACTGGCCGCGATCGGTCGAACGAAACAGCCGGTTGCCGCCGATGTAAATCGTGGCGGCATCGTGGGGTGAGATGATGAACGGCGTGTCCCAATTCCACCGATGGGGCTTCTCGGTCGACGGCGCCTCCGGACGAATGCCCTTTTGCTCCCCGGTCACCTTGTCCATCCGGGAGAAGTACCCCTCCTGGGACGAGGTGTAGATGATCCGGGCATTGGTCGGGTCGATCAGGTTGACGAAGCCGTCGCCGCCGGGAATGGTCCACCAATCGGCGTCGGTAATGCCTTCGGTGTGCCGGACCTGGCTCGGCCCGCACCACGACTGGTTGTCTTGGAGCCCGCCGCAGACGTTGTACGGCGTCTGCATGTCGTAGCCGACGTGATAGAACTGGGCCACCGGCAAGTGCGGAAACCACTGCCAGGTCCGGGCCTTGTCGCGGCTCACCGACACGCCGCCGTCGTTGCCGATCAGCAAGTGGTTCGAGTTGTTCGGATCGATCCACATGGCATGATGATCGACGTGAATCCGTTCGGCGCCATCGAACCGGAAGGTCTTCCCGCCGTCGTCGGAAATGCCCAGCGGTGTTTCCGGCAGGTAGACCCGAAGGTCGTTCTTCGGATCGACCCGGATGATCCCGAAATACATCGGGCGGCCGTTGTGCGAACCCATCTTCCGCCAGGTGGTTCCGGCATCGTCGGTCCGGTACACCCCGCCTTGCTTCTCATGCTCGACTCGGGCGTACAGGATATTGGGATTGGTCCGGTAGATATCGAGCCCGACTCGTCCGAGCGATCCGGCCGGCAGGCCGTTCGTCAACTTGGTCCAAGTCCGGCCGGCGTCGGTCGTCTTCCAAATCCCGCTGTTCGGCCCGCCGCCGTTGAACCCAAAGCTCGCCCGCCGCCGCTGATAGGTGGCCGCGTAGATCACCTTGTGATTGGTCGGATCCATGACCAACTCGGTGCCGCCGGCATCCGGGCCCGCATCGAGCACCCGGCTCCAGGTCAGGCCGCCGTCGGTCGTCTTGTAGATGCCCCGCTCACCGCCGGCGCGCCAGAGATCGCCGAGCGCCGCGACATAGACGACCTCGGGATCCGTGGGATCGATCAGGATCCGGGAAATCTGCCGGGACTCGCGAAGCCCCATGTTCTTCCAGGTCTTCCCGCCATCGGCCGACTTGTAGACCCCGTCACCCCACGAGCTGCTCTGCCGGTTGTTGCCCTCCCCGGTGCCGACCCACACCAGGTTCGGATCATCCGCCGCCATCGCCACGTCACCAATCGAGGCGGTGGCCGCCGAGTCAAACACCGGCGAGAGGGTAATCCCTCCATTCACCGTCTTCCAAAGCCCACCGGTGGCGGTCGCGATGTAGAACACGTTAGGGTCCCGCTCCAACACCGCAAAGTCGTCGATCCGCCCGCTCGGCCCGGTGGGACCGATGTTACGGAACTTGAGCTTGTCGAAGGGACCGCCCTTCCAGGCGGTGTCGGGGGTCTGGGCGGCGAGCGCGAGAACGAGGAGGATCGGGTGTAGGAACACGGAGGACGCCTGGATTGTCGGAGCGAATAACCTAACCGATTGCAACCTTTTCGGCCCCGGCCCCGTCCTAGTCATTACCCCCAGTTACTGGTAGGAGACATCATGGGCACCGACAGCTCCGTCATCCGGGGCACCCTCGACATGCTGGTGCTGAAAGTGTTGTCCCTCGGCCCCTTGCACGGCTTTGGGATCTCGGAGTTGATCCAAGCCCGCTCCGCCGACGCCCTCCGAGTGGGCCAAGGGGCACTCTACGCCTCGCTCTACCGCCTCACCCGGGAAGGATGGATCCGGTCGTCCTGGCGGGACACCGAGAACGGCCGCCGGGCCCGCTACTACGCCCTGTCCCGCGCCGGCGAACAGCAGCTCGCCACCGAAGCCGAGCACTGGCAACGGCTGGCGGGGGGGGTCACGCGAATCATGGCACTCTCGACCTGAGGATCTCCCGATGCGACGACTGCGCGACCTCTGGTACCGTCTGACGATCCTGATCCGCCCTGGGACCGCTGAGCGCGAAATGCGCGAAGAGTTCGCGTTCCACCTCGAGATGGAAACCCAGAAACTCGAACAAGCCGGTATGCCGGCCGCCGAGGCGGCGCGGCAGGCGCGAATCCGCTTCGGCAACCACACTGGGAACCAGCAGGCCGCCCGAGACAGCTGGGGCACCGGCCTGATCCGGGACCTCGCCGCCGACCTGCTCCACACTCTCCGCCAATTTCGCCGCCGGCCCGCCTTCTCCGCGCTCGGCATCGGTACCCTGGCGTTGGGGTTGGGTGCCACCATCGCGCTCGGCAGTGTCGTGCGGTCGGTGCTGCTCCGGCCGCTGCCGGTGACCGACGAAGCCGCCCTCCGGGTCTTCTGGTCCGACTACAACTGGCGCGGCGTCGAGTTCGACTTCCTGGCCGAGCGGACCCGGGTGTTCACGCTCGCCGCCTATTCGACCGACGCGGCCCTGCTCCGGACCGAATCGGGGAGCTCGGCGCTCCTCGCCGGCGTGGTCTCGGCCGGCCTGTTCGACGTGATCGGCGCCCGGCCGGCCCTGGGCCGGACCTTCCAGAAGGGTGAAGATCGCCCGGGCGCGGAGCCCACGGTGGTCTTGAGCCACGGGGTCTGGCAAACTGAGCTGGCCGGCGACCCCGCCGTGATCGGCCGCCGGATCGTGCTCGACGGGCAGCCGGTCACCGTGATCGGCGTGATGCCCCGAGGTTTCTTTTTCCCGACGCCCGAACTCCGGATCTGGCGGCCGCTCAGCCTCGATCCCGCGGCGGGCGACTATCAGGGCAACGGCTGGCTGGTCGTGCTTGGCCGGGTGGCCGCCGGCACGTCGGAGTCCCTAGTGGCCGGCGACATCGCCGCCATGGCCAAGGCGTTAGGCGAACGCTTCGAGTACCCCGCCGCCTGGGACAAGACCAAGGACGCCCACGCCACACCCCTCCGAACCTACCTGGTCGGCGACCAGGGGCCCGGGCTGCTGCTCCTCCTCGGCGCCGGCCTGCTGATCTTGGTCATGGCCTGCGCCAACGTCGCGGCCCTGATCCTGGCCCGGACGACCGACCGGACCCAGGAAATCGCCCTCCGGTCGGCGTTAGGCGCCGGCCGGACCCGGCTGGCCCGCCAGATCGTGACGGAATCGCTGACCTTGGCGCTGGTGGCCGGCCTTCTCGGCGCGATCGTGGCGGCCCTCGGATTCCGGGTGTTGGTGGCGAGCCTCCCGCTGACCAACGGCATGGCCGAGACGGTGACGCTCGATTGGACCGCCTTCGCCTTGGGGTTAGCCCTGGCCGCGAGCGTGGGCCTGGCGGTGTCCGCCGTCCCGGTTCGAAATCTCCTCCGGGGCGAGCTGCAGGGCCTGGGCTCGGAGCGCGGGGTCCGCGGAATCGGCCACCACACCAGCCGGGTCCACGGCGTGCTGGTGACCGCGGAGGCGGCGGTGGCCGTGCTCCTGGTGGTCGGGGCCGGACTCATGATCCGCTCGGTTGAGCGGCTCTATTCGTTGGACCTGGGCTTCGAGCCTCGCGGCGTGGCAGCCATCGATCTCTTTGCGGGGAGCACTGACGTTACGCCGGCCACGCGGCGGCAGTTCTTCGCTGCCATCGTTGAACGGGCGGCCGCCCTGCCCGGAGTCGCCAGCGCCGCCTTGGTGTCGAGGTTGCCGATCCGGGATGGCGGGTGGCAGGGCACCGTGTCGATCGAAGGCAATCCCGACCTTCAGGGGAGTTCGGCGCCCAACAGCATGTTCCGGCCGGTCACCCCCGACTATTTCAGAACCTTGGGCATCGCCATCACCCGGGGCCGGGGCTTTACCGCCGCCGATCGCGAAGGCACGCCACCCGTCGCGGTGATCAGTGAGTCGTTTGCCGCCAAGGCCTGGCCCGGATTGGATCCGATCGGCCGTAGGTTCGGGCACAGCTTCGGAGTCGGCGACAATCTGGTGACCGTCATCGGGGTCACCGAAGACATCAAGATCACCAGCATCACGGGGGTCAATCCGTTGGTGATGTATGTCCCGGTGGCCCAGCGGGCCGAGCCGCTCGTCGGGTCGGTCCTGGTCGTGGCCGGAGCCGGCGGCGCCAACGAGGCGGTGATCACCCCGATCCGGCAGTTGGTCCGGGAACTCGAACCTCGGATTGCCGTCGGCCGGGTGACCGACCTGGAAACCGTCGTGGCGACGGCGCTGGCCGAGCCGCTCCGGCTCCGGTTCTTCCTGACGCTCTTCGCGACGCTGGCCTTGGTGCTGGGCGTCGTCGGGGTCTACTCGGTAGTGTCGTACGCGGTGACCCGCCGGCGGAGCGAGTTCGGCGTGCGGATGGCGTTAGGCGCCGGGGCCGGGCAGGTCCTCCGGCAGGTGATTGGTCGAGGACTGGTGCCGGTGGCGGTGGGAACCGCCATTGGGTTGGTCGTCGCCATCGGACTGGGCCGGGCGGCATCCGGATTTCTCTATCAAGTCTCCCCTGCCGACCCGGTCAGTTTGAGCGTGGCGGTGGTGTCCTTGCTGGGCGCCGGGATCGCGGCCTCGGTGATCCCGGCCTGGCGGGCGGCCCGGGTAAGCCCGGTCGAATCGCTGCGGTCGGAGTAGCGCGATAGTCGCCATCCCGCCATCGCGGCGATAAGATTGAGGAGGCCACCCGCGATTTGGAGGACCGATTGAAACGGATGACGCTCACTCATCGGGCCGGCGGCGGGCCCTGGCGAACGGCCGCGTCCGTCGCCCTTTTTGCCTCCGCCATGCTTGCCGGCGCCCCGGCTCACGCGGCGGCCCAAACGTCGATCCCCGATTCGGCGGGCCCCGTGTTTCTCGAAAGGGAGGTCGATCGTCCGGTTGAGCCGGTCCGCTTCGAGCGACCGGTATTCCCGCCCAGTCTTCGAACGACCACGGCCTGCGGCTGGGCAAACCTCGGCTACATCGTCGGGCGGGAGGGTCGGGTCGAACGGGCCTCCGTCGTGGTCCTTCGGGCCAGCCATCCCGAGTTCGGCAGGGCGGCAAGCACCGCGATTCTCGGTTCGATGTTCAAGCCCGCCCTCCGCCGGGGCGATCCGGTCCGCCAACGGGTGGTGCAACGGGTCACGTTCCCACCGCCGTCGGGCTCGCCGGCCCGATGCCGTTGAACGGCTCGATCGCCGGGGTGACCGCTACTGAACCGTCACCAATTCGAGGCTGAACACCAGCACGGCATTCGGCGGGATCGGCCCGTTCCCGTTGGCGCCATAGCCCTGTTCCGACGGTACGACCAGCAGCCGCTTGCCGCCGACTTTCATGCCGGGCACCCCGTCATCCCAGCCCTGAATGACCCGCTTGTCGCCGATCCGAAAGGTGTACGGCCTCCCATTGCTGGCGTCGAACTGAGTCCCGTCCGGTAGCGTACCGACGTAGTTGAGCGACGCCGTCGTCCCAACCTTCGCCTCGGCACCGGTGCCGACCACCAAGTCTTTGTAGTAGAGGCCCGTAGCGGTCTTCGTCATGGTGGCCACATCGACGCCCAGTGCCGGTGCGAAGGTGGTGGTCGGGATGACGTCAGCGGCCGGCGCGGCCGGAGCCACAGCCGGCGGCGCTGCGGCAGCCGAGTCGGCGTTGGCCCCGGCGTCGGGTTTCGCGCCACAGGCGGCGAGGATCAGGGCGAGGGTCGGGTAAATCAGGTTCCGGGGCATCGAATGACCTACGGGAAATGGTGAGGCGGAAAGATCGCGTCACCACTCCGGCCCGGCAACTACCGCCCGGTCGGGTCCCGGCGCCCGCTCAGCAACCGGAGCAGCAGTCGCTCCGCCCGAGCCCCGATTCGGTCCTGCCAATCCCGGTCGAGCCGCCATTCGGGGGCCTCCTCCTGCTCGCACGGTTGGTCCTCCGGCTCGGTGCCGGCCAAGAACACTTCCCGGGTACCACAGTCGCCGTCCCACTCGGAGCCGCCCCGGGCCAGATGGGCCGTTGCCACGCCATCGGGGACCGGAAACGAGCCGCTCTCGTCCTCGGGATTCGCCTGCCCCAGAAATGCGGCCACGATCGGCAGCGCCGCGGTGGCCCCGGTCATCCGAAGACTCCGGCCGTCGTCGAACCCGACCCAGACCCCGACCACGAGGGTGGAGGAGTAGGCCACGAACCACGCATCCCGCCAGTCGTTCGACGTGCCGGTCTTCCCGGCGATGGCGCCGAACCGGCCCCCGACGTCGAGCGCCCGCCCGGTGCCGCGGGTCACCACGCCCTCGAGGGCCGAGGTGACCAAGTAGGCTGCGGCCGGATCCACGACCCGGGTCACCACCGGTTCGGGCGCCTCGACCCCGGATCCGCCTAACGGTTGGCGGGCCAACACGGCGCGCGACGCCGCCAGGTCGCCGCCGGTGGCGAACACGCCGTAGGCCCGTACCAACTCCAGCAAAGTGACCCCCGAACTGCCGAGCGCGAGGCTCGGCACCGGATCGAGTGCGCTGGCGATGCCGAGCCGCCGCGCGGCATCGACGATCCGTTTCGGCCCAACCGCCAAGCCGATCCGAACGAACGGTACGTTGAGCGACTGTTCCATGGCCTGGCGCACGGTCACCTGGCCTCGGAACTCGTGGTCGTAATTGCTCGGCTCCCACCGGCCGGCGGGCGTCTTGAGACTCAACGGCTCGTCGTCGACGACCGAGGCCAAGGTGAAGGCGGGGTCTTGGTCACCGTGGCGCTCCAAGGCCGCGAGCGCGACGACCGGCTTGAAGGCGCTCCCGGGCTGACGCCGGGCCTCGGTCGCCCGGTTGAACTGCGAGGCGCCGTACTCCCGCCCGCCGACCATCGCGAGGATGTCACCGGTTCGCGGATCGATGGCAACCAGCGCAGCCTCGATGCCCCGGTCCTGAAACCGCGCCAGACCCTCGCGCACCGCCCGCTCCGCCGCCCGCTGGAGCGTGGCGTCGAGCGTGCTCAGCACCGCCACCCCGCGGGCCGGGGTCCGAGCCGACAACTCGGCCACCGCGAAGTCGCGGAAGTACCGGCTGTCCAGGGTCCGGGAAGCGTAGGTCCGGGTCGGAACCCGGATCCGGCTGGCCCGCTCGGCCGCCGCTCGAGTGATCCGGCCTTGCTCGACCATCAACTGGAGCACCAAGTTCCGCCGCCGCCGAGCGGTCCACGGATGCCGGCTCGGCGAATATCGGTTTGGCGCGCTGATCATCCCGGCCAAGAGCGCGGACTCGGCCGGGCCGATCTTCCGGGCGTCCTTCCCGAAGTAGAAGCGGGCGGCCGCCCCAACCCCGTGGATCTGGTTGCCGCCGTCCTGGCCCAAATAGATCTCGTTGAGGTAGGCCTCGAGAATCTCGGCCTTGTCGTATTGCGCTTCCAAGACCGAGGCATAGGCCGATTCGCGGATCTTCCGAAGCGGGGTCCGGTCGGCCGACAGAAACAGGTTCTTGGCCAGCTGCTGAGTCAGGGTACTCCCGCCCTGGGCCACCCGGCGGGCTTTGAGATTGGCCACCAACGCCCCGCCGATCCGCCGGAAATCGAGGCCGTCGTGTTGGTAGAAGCGTTGATCCTCAACAGCCAGTACCGCCTGAATCAGGTGATCGGGCAGCTCTTCGACCCGAAGGGGAATCCGCTGTTCGGCCAGCCGATCGTCGATCGGGCCGACCGGCACTAGCTCCGCCCGCCGTCCGTCCCCGCCCCACGGCACCGCTCGCGAATAGACCGCACTCGGCAGCCGGGCCTCGGGGCTCGTCAGCTCGGCGCGAAAGGCCGCCTCGCCGGCGATGCCGAGCCCTCCCGCCGCCAGCCCCAGCACCAGGACCTGGCCGATCCGCCGGGCCGGAATTCGGGCCCGAAACGCACTGAAGGTCGCTTGCAACCGGGACGTGAAGGCCTGCCAAGTCACGGGGCGCTCCGGAAAAGGGTTGGGTATCTGTCTTGGACGCATGAGAGGGGCAAAGGGTTTCAGGGTGGAACAGGGCTCGGCACTCGGTGCTCGGCGCTCGGCACTCGGCGGGGGGTGGGTTAGGGTTCAGGGGTGTGAAGGTCGGGCTTCCCCTTGCGAGGAGGTGTTCCGTGGCGGCTTCGGTTTCTCGTCGGCAGGTGGTTGGGGTGATGGCGTTATCGGCGTTGGCGGGTCAGCGAGTTCAGGCTCAGCAACCTCACATGCAGGCGGCCAAGGACAACCTCCAAGAGGCTTTGCGGCATCTTGAGCAGGCGACGAGCGACAAAGGCGGGCACCGGGTTGCCGCGATCAAGGCGGCCAAGGATGCCCTCGATCACGTCGAGAAGGGCATCCGGTTCGACCGGCGGAACTAGCGGCTAGTTCCGATCGGGAAAGGCCGCCATCGGGAGCCGGGTAATGCCGCGCTCCCGTTTTTGCTTGGCCACCATCTTCGCCACGTCGTCGAGTAACCGTTTGGCGTCGTAGACGATGCCGTCTTTGATGGTGTACTTGATGCCGCCCACCCGTTCGACTTTGCCGGTCTTGTCGTTCAACCGGACGAACCCGGAGCCGTAGAGCACTTTCAGGTTGGCGATCGGGTTCTCCGGCACCACGACGAGATCGGCGAGCATCCCGGGACGAATGACCCCGAAGTCCGGGGCCCGGCCGAGCGGGCGGGTCAGGGTTTCGGCGGCGTGCAGGGTGGCCGCGCGAATCACCTCGAGGGGGTGAAACCCGGCTTCCTGCAACAGTTCCATTTCCTGAATCGTCGAGAAACCGTAGGTGTTGTAGATGAACCCGGCATCCGAACTCGCCGTGACCCGCCCGCCCATATTCTTGTAATCGTTGAGCAGTTCGAACCACACCCGATAGAAATTCCGCCAGGCCACCTCGTCCCACGTGGTCCAGTTATAGAAGTAGGCCCCGTGGTTGACGCGGTTCGGGGTATAGAAATCCCAGAGCGATGGCAGGGTATAGGTCTCGTGCCAGTCGGCATTCCGTCTGGCCATCAAGTCGCGACCCGACAGGTAGGCCGTCATCGTGGGGTCGAGCGTCACGTCGTGGGCCTTGAGGGTATTGAGCAGGGCCCACCATTTCTCGCCCTTGGGCTTGACCAAGCTCCATTGCCTGGCCACTTGTCCGAAGCGCCATTGCTCGTCGTTGTAGTTGTAGCCCTCGGGATACGGCTGCACGTCGGCGTTTTCGTACATCGCTTCGAACAAACCGTAGAAGTGGGTCACCGTGCCGAGCCCGAGCTTGGCCGCATCCAAGGCGTTGACCTGGTTCACGCCGGTTTGAGCCAGATGGGCCACCGTTCCCATGCCGTTCTTCGCCGCTTCGTCGGTGAGGGCGCCGAAGATCTCCGGGCGGTAGGACGTCAGCTTCAGCCCGTCGACTCCGCGTTGCTTGGCCTCCCGAACCCAGGCCCGCGCCTGGTCGCCGGTCTGGAACGCCGAGGAAAAATCCCAGACGCCTTTGGGAACTTCGTACACCCACATCCGCGGGGCGGTGATTTCATTCTTGGCGCTCCGGGCTTTCTCACTCAGCTGCCAGGCATCCGCTCCGAACGGCACCCCTCGACCGCTGGTAATCCCGTGGGCCATCCACAGCTTGTAGGCATACTCGGCCTCGGGCGCCTTGGTCCCGTCCTCGATATGGAGGTGGAGGTCGACGAGGCCCGGCATGACGAACATGCCCTGCACATCGATCTCCTTGGCGGCTCCCGTGGGCCGGCCCTTGGGATCGATCGGCACATTCGGAAAACCCACGTCAACGACCTGGGTGATTCGGTTGTTCTCGATCACGATGTCGACCGGACCGCGCATCGGGCCGCCGGTGCCGTCAATCAGATTGGCTCCCCGCAGGATGAGTTTGGCCCACGGCCCCTCGCCTTCGGCGCGGGCGGGGGCGGGTTTGGCCGATGGCTGGGCAACGAGCGTGACGGGCGCGACAAGCGCCAAGGCGAGGACGAGCGCAGTGGGTGACATGGGTGCAAGCTACGACGCGGCGCCCCACTTGGGGAGGGCCGCGCGACACCGTATTCTTCACGCTCACCCGAAGGAGCGCTGCCATGGCACCGAAATCGATGTTGATCTTGGGCGGAACCGGATTCATCGGCCCGAACACCGTCAAATACGCCGTGGCTCGCGGACACCGAGTCACCATTCTGACCCGCGGGCGGAGCCAGACGAAAGTCGCCGACGTCGAGCACCTGATCGGCGACCGGGACAACGATCTGAGCGCCTTGGCCAAACGGAAATGGGACGTGGTGCTCGACAACAACGCCCGGGATTACCGGTGGGTGGACCGGAGCTTGAAGGCCCTCAAGGACGCGACCGGCCACTACCTGTTCGTCTCCTCGATCTCGGCATACAAGACCGACTCGATGGGTTATCGGTTCAAAGACCGGGTGTTGCCCAAGCCGATCATCGACGAAGACTCCGAACGATTTACGCCGCCGGCCACTTGGAAGGAGGGCGACACCGCCCCCTACGGTTTGACCAAGGCGCTCTCCGAAAATCTCTGCCACGCGGCCTTCCCGGGCCGGACCACGATCGTTCGGCCGGGCCTGATCGTCGGCCCGACCGATCCGACCGATCGGTTCACGTATTGGCCGGTGCGAATCGACGAAGGCGGCGAGGTACTCGCCCCCGGCAATCCGAACCACGCTGCGCAAGTCATCGACCAGCGTGACTTGACCGAGTGGATCGTCCGGCTCGCCGAGAATGGGACGATGGGCAACTTCAACGCCACCGGTCCAACGGGCCGGATGTCGATCGCCGAGATGTTGTACGGCATCCGGGCCGTCACGGCGGCCCCGGTCAGCTTCACCTGGGTTTCCGAGAGTTTCCTCGAGGAGCAAAAGGTGGCACCCTGGAGCGATATCCCAGCGTGGTCTCCGGGCGAACCGCTGATGTACGTCAACGTGTCGCGAGCCGTCGCCGCCGGACTCACCTTCCGTCCGTTAGCCGTCACCGCCCGCGACACGATCGAGTGGGACAAGACCCGTCCCTCCGCCGAGCGAGAGAAACGAGCCGCCGGGATGAGCCGAACCCGCGAGAAGGAGCTGCTCGGCACTTGGCACTCGGCACTCGGCACTCGGCGCTAGCGGAGCAGTCGAAAGCGTCGGACGTGAGGGGCGTCGTCGGAGTCGAGCCAGGTTCCGAGAATCTGATTGGGGCCGATCCAAGTGGGCTCGAAACCGGCCGGTAGGTCGACCGACGTAAGCCAGGCGCCTTCCCGGTCGAAGATGGTCCACCGGCCGGGGCGGGTTCGCTGGGACGGCCCGAGGTAGTCCCGAAACCAGAGTTCTCCGTTGGGGCCGGGCACGACCCGGTCGAAGGCCGGCTTGGTCTCGGGAATCGGCGCCATGCTGAGGAAACTCCGGTAGCGGGCCCGGGCATCCTCGCTAGGCAGTTCGGCCATCTCGAGGTGGGCGGCGAGGTCGGCCGCGGTCACCGGCTCAGGCTGGTAATCCCGGCTAATCCGGCGCACCAGGCGGCCGGACCCGCTATAGAGGTCGAACCCGTACTGGTCGGTGGGAGCGACCCCGATCAGGGTGTCCGAGATCCCGAACCAGGATGAACGGCCGAACGGCACGGCGGCGATGTTCACCGAGACCACCTTGCCGCCCTGGGTTTCGACCCGACTCACAAGTTGGGTGCCGGGGAACCGGCCGACCTCTGTCACCGACCCATCGGCGCCGACGATCTTGAGGTCGGCGGAGTCACGAACCAGGCCGGAGCTCGTGGGTTCCCGGCCCGACCGTGCGGGGCTGACCACGATTCGGCCCCCCGGCAAAGCTCCAAGCACGACATTGGCCAAAGTCCCTTGGCCGAGTTCGATCATGCCGCTGCGGACGATCTTTCCGGTTGACGCGAGGACCGAAAGGCGGCGGGTGCCGCGATCGAACACCAGTAACGAATCACCGGCGCCCACCGTGAGTGAGGCAATCTGCTCGAACTCACCCGGCCCCGACCCTTTCCGCCCCACGCTCTGGAGCCGATTGCCCATGCCGTCATAGAACCGAATTTCGCTGGTCCCCTGATTGGCGACCGCGATCCGCCCGTCCCGAAGCTCGAGTGCGATCACGGTGCCGCTGAACTCATCCGCCGAGTCACCAGTTCCCCCGAGATCCAATCGCGGCACCGAGTCGACGACATACCACCCCGGCGCGCTCGGCACGGCCGACGTGACGATCGCGATCCCCGCGCTATCCCGCCGGACTGTGCCCGGGGGCGACGACGACGGAGCATCCCCGCACGCCGACAACCCAACCAGGGCGCCAGCCAGCCACCAGAGCGCTTTCATGCCGGATAGTACGAACCCCCCAGGCCTCCGGGCAACCAATTCCTGCACGAGGGGCTCAATCCCGCCATCCCTGTGGGGGGCGCTGGCGCTCCTCGCGGAACGGAGGCATCTTTAGGAACGTGCCTTCCCTTCACCAGTGACCCGGATACCGATGGCGGAAATCAGCCGCCCACGGGGCTGGCTCAAACATCTCGCACCGCTCGACGTACTCACCATGGTCTATGTGGTGAGTTCTTTTCTGATCGTCACGGTTCAAGCCGCCGGTGCCCACAGCCTGCGGCTTTCCGGCATGATGCTCGGGTCGCTGGTGCTAGCCCACGTCCTGCTGTTGGCGTTGGTCCTGTTGGCGGCGGAAGCCCGGCAACGCCGAACCTGTTCAACCCCCTGCCTGTTGGCGGAGTGGTATCCGTTGGTCGTACTCCTCGCGGTCTATGGCTCGCTGGATATCATCAACGGGCCCCGGGAAGCCGCCGCGATGTCCTATGATTCCGTCGTTCAGCGATGGGAACTGGTCACCTTTGGGCGTCAACTCGCCCATGACTGGAGTCGGTCCCGGAACGGCAGTGCCATGGCCACCTGGCCGCTTTCGATGGCGTACCTCGCGTTCTTTCCGATGGTGATCTCGGCGCCGGCGGTACTCTGGTGGCGGGGACATTTCGAACGGGCTCGTCAAACCATCTTCGGCATTTCGTTGGCATTCTTCACCTGCTATCTCGTCTTCCTGCTCTTTCCAGTTGCCGGACCGAACTACCTGTGGGGCTGGCCGGCGGTCGGCGGCCAGGCCAACCTCCCCGCCCAGCTCGTGCGCGACCTCATTGACCGGGGCGACTCCTGGGGCTCGGCGTTTCCCTCGAGCCACGTCGCCGGCTCGATGGCGGCCGTGCTCCTGGCATTCCGGAACTGGCGCCCCCTCGGCTGGACCCTGCTCCCGTTTGCCCTCGGCATTATCGTCGGCGTGGTCTACTTCCAGGTTCACTATGCCGTGGATGCGGTGGCCGGCCTGACCATCGCCGTGCTGGCGACGATCGCCTCCTCCCGCCTTTGCCCCTTGGCTCGCAACGCCACATGAGCCGGACCTTCCGCCTCCTTGCGATCCTGGCGGGAGTGACGGTGCTGGTCCTACTGGTGCGGCAGGTGGGGCTCGAGGCCCTGTGGGCGGGGTCCCGCGCCGTCGGGTGGTTGTTGATTCCGATTCTTCTCCTCCACGCCGCCGTGTATGGCCTCAACGCGATCGCGTGGTGGATCACCCTGGCGCACGAGCCGAACTGCCCCCCCTTTCTGAGCGTGTTCCGGATCTCCGTGGTCGGCTTCGCCATCAATTTCATCACCCCGGTGGTCAATGCCGGAGGTGAACCGTACCGGGCCGCCGCCCTGGCGGCCTGGCTCGGCACCCGCCGCGCGGCCGGATCGGTGCTTCAGTACGCGCTGCTCCATGCCATCAGCTCGCTCTTGATGTGGTTGACGGCGATCGGGTTCGCGCTCTGGGTCGGCCAGATCAGCGGCGAAGTGAGGCTGGCCTTGGCCGGGGCTTGGGCGCTGATTGCCGTTGCGCTCCTGGTCGTCCTCACCGGGCACCGCCACGGCTTCGTCGCCAAACTCACGACCGGACTGGCGCGGCTTCGCCTCGGCCGTTTCTCACGGTGGCTGGCCGCCCGCGAGGCGGCATTCGCGGCGGTCGATGCCCAGGTCACTGCTCTGCATCGGGAGCGGCCCGGGCGCTTGGCGCTCGCGATCTTGGTGGACTACGTGTCTCGCTGGGTGGCGGCCGCCGAGCTGCTCTTGGTGGCCTACGGGTTGGGTGTAGCCGTCAGCGTCCCGGCGGCCGCGATGATCTCCGGCCTGTCGGCCCTCGCGGTCAACCTGTTCTTCATGCTGCCATGGGAGCTCGGGTCCCGCGAGGGATCGCTGTATTTGTTCTTTGCCATGGCCGGCGTACCCGCCTCCGTTGGACTGGTGGCCGCGATGGCCACCCGGCTCCGGGAGTTCTTCTGGTGCGGGCTCGGACTGGCGCTCGCCGGGCGATCGAACAACCCAAACCCCGCGCCACCTGCGTCCACCTGACCGGTCAGCCCCGCCGCGGCTCCGGCGGACCCGCGACCGATTCGAAATACTCAGCCATTCGTTTCCGAACCGACTCATCAGGCAATCGCCCCATGGCGGCCCCCATGTTGTCGCGCAGGTTGGCCGGCTTACTGGTACTCGGGATCGCCGCGGTCACCGCCGGATGGCCGATGACGAACTTGAGGAAGAATTGCGCCCAACTGGCGACGTCGATGTCCTTGGCCCACTCCGGCAAGGGCTTCCCGGCCACCCGGGGGAACAGCGCCGCGCGCCCGAACGGCAGCGCCACCAACACCCCGATCTTCCGCTGCAAGGCCAGCGGCAAGATCACCTCCTCGACATTGCGATTGGCGATCGAGTAATCGATCTCGATGAAGTCGAGCGGCACGTTCCGCATGATCGACTCAAGCTCGCCGTACTGACTGTCGCTCGTCGTGGTCACCCCCAGGTATCGAATCCGCCCCTGCTGCTTGAGTTCCTTCAGCACGCCGAGTTGGGTCGGCACGTCACCGAGGTTGTGGACCTGAATGAGATCGATCTTGGATTTCTTGATCCGGGCAAACGAGGTCTCGATTTGGGCCAGGGCCGCCGCCCGGTCGGCCGATCCGCCGCGGCTTGCCACGTTGACCTTGGTGGCCCAGAACACTTGGTTGGCGACACCGAGCTCCTGGACGATGCCCCCGGCGACCTCCTCGGAGGCGCCGTAACTCGGTGCGGTGTCGAACACCGTGCCACCGAGATCGACCATCGTCTTCATCACCTCCCGAATCGCCGAGACGTCCTCGCTCCGGGCCACTTGAGAAAACGTGGCCGAGCTGCCGAGGCCGACCACGGGAATCGCTTCGCCGGAGGACGGGATCGGACGGGTAATCAGCTTCTTGCCTTGGGCTACCAACACCCGGAGGTCAACGGCGAGGGCGGCCGCAACCCCAGCGGTCAAGCCAATCCACTCACGACGACTTGGCATCAGGATCTCCATCAGAGGTCTGAAAAGGTACCGGAATCCTGGAGGCCACGGCAACACGGCACATCGGGTCCGTCAGACCCACGAGGGCAGGCGTCCGAGTCCCGTCGCCCCGAGGAATCGGGACATCCGCTCGAGTTCCGCTTGAATCGCCGTTCGTAAGTCCGGCTCGATCATTCGCTCGGTCACAAAACCGATGTCGGCATCGAGGACGCCCTCGCGCACCGAGAGGTTACCCCACCCGATGACCTCGTCCCGCCACAAGAGCGGCAACGCGTAGTATCCGAGTTTTCGTTTCGGGGCCGGGGTATAGGCCTCGAACCGGTAGGCCCAGCCCCAGAACAGCTCAAACCGCCGGCGGTCCCACACCACCGGATCGAACGGGGCGAGGAACCGGGCCTCGTCGAACCGGGCATCGGGTTTTCTCGGCACTGACTCGTCCGCGGGCCAAAACCAATCGATGCCGTCGATCCTGGCCCGGGCCAGCCGAGCCTTGGCCCGCAGGAGGGCCCCCTTCCGCTCGGCTCCGAGTTGCGGGGCGCCGAACCGGAGCCGGTTCACCAGCCCACTCAGACTCGCCGCCGGCAACGGAGCGTACTGCTTGACGACCACATCCACCAACGCGTCCATTGCCCGTCGGCGGGACTCGGCGTCGGTCGGCCGGACCGGATGCGTATGGGCGGCATAGATCCGGATCCCGCTCTCCCGCCGCACCACCCGAAGCAACCCCTGATAGTGCAGGTTGTTGAGGAGATGCGACGTGGCATTCGAAGAGCCGCCCCAATGATTGGTGACCCGGCCGTGACCGAAATGTTCGTCGACCACGCGGGGATGCACCGGTCCATGTTCCTGGACGAAGTCCAACAACGCGCGGCTTCGTTTCTTGGTGCTGACCCGCCAGGCTGCTGGAGCTACCCGCGGGTGCATCAGGGCCTGCGAGGCGCGAGGCAGGAAGCCGTAGTTGACGAAAAAATCTTCTTCGATATCGAGTTTGGCGTAGCGGCGCTCGAGATCGCCGGCGGTATAACCGGCTACCCGGTGGCGGAGCGTCAGGTCTTGAGCCCGGGCCGGCGCCCGAATCGGATCGGCTTGCACGAAGCCAAGTTTCGTAATGGCCCGGCCGAGTGTGGTGGGCGGAAACAACGAGCGGGCCACGGCGTAACGCCGAAGCCGGGCGAGCGCTGTCACGACCGGCGAAGGACGAAGCTCCGATCAATCTCCGCGATCGATCGGGTCCCGCTCTGGCGCATGATGGCCTTGAGTTCACGACGAAACAGTTCGAGCACCATTTCGACGCCCGGTTGGCCAAAGGCGCCCAAGCCCCAGAGATACGGCCGGCCGATCCCGACACCGCGGGCGCCGAGGGCCAGGGCCTTGAACACATCAGTGCCGCGCCGGAACCCGCCGTCGACCAAAACCGGCATCCGGCCACCGACCCCCTCGAGGACTTCCGGCAACGCTTCGATGGTCGACCGATTCGCGTCTTCGGCTCGGCCGCCGTGATTCGACACGACGATGGCGTCGATCCCGTGGCGGACGGCCAGGGCCGCGTCTTCTTTGGTGAGGATCCCCTTGAGGATCAGCTTCATCCGGCTCATGTCCCGGATCCGCTTGATGGATTCCCACGTCAGCACCGGGGGGTGGAGCGCCGTCACCCGGCTCAAGTCGAGCCCGGAGAACATCGGCTTCCGGCGCATCCGGTTGGCGTAGCGGTCGCTATCGTGGCAGGCGGTGCACTGCCGGGTATCGGCCCGGGCGCCCCGGACCTCCGTCTCCCGGTTGCTGCCCTCTTTGAGATCCACCGTCACCATCAGGGCCGGCGACCCCGCCCGCTCGGCGCGTTGGACCATGGCCCGGGCCACGTCCCAGTCATTGGTTGGGTAGAGCTGAAACCAGACCGGCGCCCCGCGGGCTTCAGTGACCTCTTCGATGGAGCTGGTGGCCACCGTGGAGAGCACCAGATGGTAGCCCTTGGCCAAAGCCGCGCGCGCCACGGCCATTTCGCCGTCGGGATGGAACGCCTTGCCGCTGCTCGTTGGCGAGAGGAAGATCGGGGTGTCCCAAGCCGCGCCGAGCACCCGGGTAGTGGTGTCGATCACACTGACGTCCCGGAGCCGGCGGGGGCGCAAGGCAAACCGGCTGAAGCCTTCGCGATTGGCGCGGACGGTGCCATCGGAATCAACCCCCGTGGCGAGGTACGCCCAGTGCGCCGGTGGGATGGCATTTCGGGCCACCGGCTCGAAGTCCATCACGTTGAGCGCCTGCTCGGGCGCCGTGATCAGCGCGGGCTCCTGAAACACCGAGTCGAGGGCGCGCTCCGGATCACGGCCGAGGAAGATCCGGCGGAGACCATTGGTCGAAAGCCCCGCGGGCAGTAACGGGCTCGCGGCGAGGAATCGGAGGAATTGGCGGCGGTTGGCCGTCACGCCCTCGGTCATAGCGCGTGCGCCGCTTGCCGGGCCAGGACCGCGACCCGTTCGTTGAAGGACGCAAACCGCTCATCGCTGGTGAATCCGCGGACGTAGCGAGCATAGATCTGCTGCAGGATGACCGCCAGCTTGAACACGCCGAAGACGTAGTAAAAGCGGAGATTTCCGACCGTGACCCCGGCCTGCTCGGCGTACCGGTCCGCGAACCGCTGGCGCGTCCACATCCCGGGCGCGAGCGGCCCCATCGCAGCGGCCCGAAACGGCGCCGGATCGCCCGGCTCGAGCAAGTAGGCGAGCGCGGTGCCCAGATCCATCAACGGGTCGCCGATCGTGGCCATCTCCCAATCGAGCACCGCTTCCACCCGGCCAAGATCACCGGCGGCCAGCATGACGTTGTCGAACTTGAAATCGTTGTGAATGACCGCGGCGCCGCGTTCCGCGGGCATGTTCTCCGCCAGCCACCGCCCGACGGCGTCGAGGTCGGGCACCGCGTCGGTCTCGGCTTTGCTGTATCGCTCGGTCCACCCTTTCACTTGGCGGGCCACGTACCCGTCGGGTTTGCCGAAGTCGGCCAAGCCGATCGCTCGATAGTCGAGGCGGTGGAGGGCCGCGAGGGTATCCGCCATGGCTTGGCAGAGCCGGCCCACCAGCACCGGATCCGTCATCAGTTCGGGCGGAAACACCTGGTGGAGCACGACCCCATGACGTCGTTCCATCAGGTAGAACGGCACCCCGAGTACCCCGGGGTCGTCACAGTAGAACAGGGGCCGGGGCGCCGGCCCGAACACCGGCGCCAAGGCACTCAAGATCTTGAATTCACGGCCCATGTCGTGGGCCGATTTGACCTGGTTGCCGAACGGCGGACGACGGAGCACGTAGTCGAACCCGTCGACGCTGACGAGATAAGTCAGGTTGGAATGGCCGTGGCGGAACTGACGGATGACCGGTTCGCTCCGGAGTCCGGGCTGCTGGGCCTTGAGATACGCCGCGAGCGCGCCCTGGTCCAGTTCCTCGCCGGGGCGAATCGAATCCGCGGCGTTCGGCGGGAGACTCACGCCTGCTCCTCGAGCCGTTGGTGGAGCCGCTGCATGCCTTTGATCCAGCGATCGCGGTCGGCCGCCTTCCGGGCGATGTATTCACGGACTTGGGGATGGGGCAGGATCAAGAAGGTCTCGGCCTCCATGCCCCGGACGACGGCCTCGGCCACGGCCTCGGGCTCGATGGCCTCGGGCGACAAGAGCGCCGTGATCCGGTCGTCGCTGGAGGTGAGCATCGGGGTCTTGACGCCTAACGGGCAGACACAGGAGACCCGGACGCCCAGGGCCCCGTAGGTGACCGCCAGCCACTCGGCAAACGCCACGGCGGCATGTTTGGTGACCGCATACGGCGCGGATCCGAGTTGGGTCAACAGGCCGGCGGCCGAGGCCACGTTGACGAGGTATCCCTGGCCGCGGCGGATCATGTCGGGCACCAACACCCGGGCGGCCCAGACGTGAGCCATCACGTTGATATCCATGATCCGGCGCCATTCGGCATCGGGGGTCTCGGGGCCGCCGCCGATGGCAATGCCGGCGTTGGAGACGAACACGTCGATCGGCCCGACCCGTTGCTCGACGTGCGCCACCAAGGCGATCAGATCGCGTTCCTGGCTGACGTCGGTCCGGAAGGCCACGCCATTGATGGCCGCCGCCACCCGTTCGGCACCCGCGAGGTCCACGTCGGTCACGACCACCCGGGCCCCCTCGGCGGCAAACCGGTGGCAGAGGGCCCGGCCGATGCCGCTGGCGCCGCCGGTGACCACCGCCACCCGGCCGTCGAGTTTCATGGCTTCGGGGTCCACTTCCGGAGTTCGAGCTTGGCCACCGACTCGCGGTGCACCTCATCAGGGCCATCGGCCAAGCGGAGGGTCCGGGACTGAGCCCAGGCATAGGCCAGGAAGGTGTCCTGGCTGACGCCCATGCCGCCGTGGGCCTGGATCGCCCGGTCGAGCACTTGCAAGGCCACGTTAGGCGCCACCACCTTGATCATCGCGATTTCGGCGCGAGCCGCCTTGTTGCCGACGGTGTCCATCATGTGGGCCGCCTGGAGCGTCAGGAGACGGGCCTGGTCGATCTCGATCCGGGAGTCGGCAATGTCGCGGCGGATGGTGCCCTGCTCGGCGATCCGTTTGCCGAAGGCGGTTCGCTGGTGAACCCGGCGGCACATCAACTCGAGGGCCCGCTCCGCCACCCCGATCAGCCGCATGCAATGGTGAATCCGGCCGGGCCCGAGCCGACCTTGGGCAATTTCGAACCCCCGGCCTTCGCCCAAGAGGAGATTCGAGGCCGGGACCCGGACATTGGTAAAGGACACTTCGCCGTGGCCGTGGGGGGCGTCGTCGTAGCCGAACACCGTGAGCATCCGTTCGATCTTGACGCCGGGGGCGTCGGTCGGCACCAAGATCATCGACTGCTGGAGATGGGTGGCGGCGTCGGGGTTGGAGCGGCCCATCACAACTAAAATCTTGCAGCGGGGATCGCCGGCGCCCGACGTCCACCACTTCCGCCCGTTGATGACGTAGTGATCGCCGTCCTTGGTGATGGAGGCCCGGATGTTGGTGGCGTCGGAACTCGCCACCTCGGGTTCGGTCATGGCGAACGCGCTCCGGATCTCGCCATTGAGCAGGGGGCCGAGCCAGCGGCGCTGGTGCTCTTCGGTGCCGTAGCGTTCGAGGACTTCCATGTTGCCGGTGTCGGGCGCGGAGCAGTTGAAGGGCTCCGACCCGATCGGCGAGCGGCCCATCGCCTCGCAGAGCGAGGCGTAGTCGAGGTTGGTAAGGCCGGCCCCCCGTTCGGAATGGGGGAGGAACAGGTTCCAGAGCCCGGCGGCGCGGGCTTTGGTCTTGAGGTCCTCGACCACGGCCGTGGGGTGCCAGCGGCGGGCGGCGACTTCGGCGTGAAAGATGGCTTCAGCGGGATAGACATGCTGATCCATGAAGGCGATCAGCCGGCCGCGGAGGTCAGCGGCCCGGGGCGAGAGTTCGAAGGCGGTCATCCGCCAAACTTATCTCGCCCGGGTGACCCGCGCGATACTACTCGTGGGCTATCGGATCCCGGCGCCGAGCCGGCCACCGACCCGCGACGGGCCGGAGCTCCGAAGCCCGCCCGGCGTCGAGGGCGACGTCCGGTTGATCGCCACCCCATGATTCCCATGGGCGCCCGGACGATCGAGGTCGCAGTCATCGTCGATCCCGCCCCGGCCGCCCCGAATCAGAACGGTCGGGCCCCGCCGGGTGAATCCTTCCGAGCCATCCATGGCCGGGTAGTCGGCGCCGGGAGCCTGAAACGACATCGGGAGCCCCCGGTCCTTGATCTCGACGACGTCTTCGGTGCCGACGGCCGATGCCGGGGTGGCCGTGGAGGGGCCCCCAACCGGCTGAAGCGTCGGTTCGACCGCAGACGATGTGAGGACCGGTTCAACCGGCGTCGGCTCCGCGACGGGAGCCGGGACCGGCTGATCCGCGAGGGCGCGTTCGACCGGGCGATTCTTGGGAGCCACGAGCGGCCGGCCGGCCTCGAGATCCGAGATGGCGGGGGCTTGGCCGGCCGGGGCCTCGATCAGCTGAAGGTCGCGGGCTGACTTCGCGCCGGTCGCCTCTTGCGGCGAGCGGGCGGGCGTGGAACATGCGGCTAACCAGCCCGCGGCGACCAGGCTCGAGACGACGGTGGCTTTCATGGATGCCCTCGGTTGGAGATCAACTACCAATGTACCGTAATCCGCAGCCCCTGGCTCGACCGCATTTGCCGCGCCAGTCGGTAAGTTGAGGCGGGACCAGGGGAACCGGGGCCCTCACCGGCTCCAGTGTCACCCCTGGAGTACAGCGATCGTCACTTCGGAGGGACAGATGATCAAGCACTGGGGGCTTCGCCTGTGGTTAGCCCAAACCCTGATTGCAGGCTGCCGCGCACCCGAGGTCGAGGGCCGGACGGGCCCGGATGCCGCGCTGGCCGACACCCTCAAGGCCCGGATCGAAACGGCCTACGACTTCACGAAGCCGGGGGTCGCGGACCGAATGAACGCTCTCTACCCCGATTCCGGCCGGGTGGTATCGGCGAGTGGCGGCCAGATCGTCGCATCGACCGACTCGATCCGGGCGGGCATTGCGGCCTTCTGGACCAACGCCGGCCAGAATATGCGGGAGGCCAAGTGGGTCTGGGGTGAGGTCTACGCTGACCGCCTCGGTCCGGACGGGGGCGTGCTGACGGCGACGTGGTCGATCCCCCACATCGCGCCGACTGGAAATCCGCATACCATTCGGGGTGCGTGGACCGCGGTCTTTCGACGGCTTGGCGGGACCTGGATGATCGTGGCCGAGCATCTGTCGGTTCCGCCGACCTGAGGGCCCGGGATCAATTCCTCGCGCCGGCTGGCGAGGCACCGGCGGGACACCCGACCGCCCCGTCCACCATCGCCCGCAATCCCTCCGCCTTGACGCTCACCAGGTCGCGGGCGCTGGCCACCGACCAATTCCAGCTCCGCCAGTCGGCCGCCCCCACGTTCCCCGGACCCCACTGCTTCAACAGCCCGCGCGCGAGAACGCACCGCGGCCCCGGAGGGAGTTCGGGCAGGGCGGCCAGCAATGTGGGAACGGCGTCGGCGCTGAGCGATGCGAGATAGTCCGCATCGACCGCTGCTCCGGACGGATCCGCCCCAGGGGGCACTGCCCCGGCGCGCGCCAGGTTGGTCCGGGCGATCCGCATGTCGGGGTTCAACGCCACCAGCACCGCAACGAGCGCGAAGGCGGAGACCAGCGCGGCCCTCGCGAAGCGCTCGCGTCGGCCTCGGAGTACGGTGGCGGCGAACCAAAGCGTCAGGAGCGTCAACCACCCGAGGAAGGCGGCCCCGTAGAACCGCGACTCGGTCAAGCCGTACGCGGCTTGGTAGATCCGGACTCGCTGGAGCGCGGAGGCAATGATCACGAGCAGGAGGAGGAGCAGGAGGCCGCCCAGCGCGCGGAAGATGACGGCGTCGTGGCGCTGCCGGGGTCGGAGGAGCCAGTCGGCCCCAAGGAGCAACGGGAGCACGAGCGCGCATGCCAGCGCGAGTTGTCCGAAGCCCTCTCGGACATACTCGGCGTAGGTGAGGCCCGGGGTGACCTCGACGAGGCCGCTCCCGCCGAACAGGTAGCGGAACTGAAAGCTCACGAAGAGGAGGAAAAGGAGGTCGACCAACAGGAGGGCGGTCCCGATCTCGACGATGCCGGCCGCGGGGCGCGGGCCTAACGCGTCCCTCAGGTTGACAAGCCGGGTACCGGTCAGGAATCCGGTGAGATACCCACACGCAAGCCAGGTGAGGCCGGCGGTCGCGGCGACGTGCGAGACGAGCTCATGGTAATCGAGATCCACCAGGTCGGTGACGCGCTCGGCAAAGATCCGGTCGGCGGACATGAAGAGGGCACCGAACGCGAGCAGAAAAGGAATGGCGAGCAGGAGGCCCCGGAACATGGCCCCGGCGGGATGCCGGGCTGCCTCGCCCGGCGCAACCGAAGTCGCCGGTGATCCACCCTGGGGCGATTTGCCGGCGAACGCCGCTTGAGCCAGCCGGAGCGCGCCGGCCATCGCGTTGACGCCGGCCCAGGCCACCGCCTCGATCTGCTCGCTCACGCTGCTCTGCCGGAGCCAAGCGGCCCCGGCACGGAGGGCCGGAAGCGCGAAGGCCACCGCTGCGGCCAGGAACGCGAGTGACCGGAGCGGCTCGGAGCCGCGGAGCACCAGCGTGGCGCCGAACGCAATCCCAACCCCTAGGCTGACCCGGGCCTCGCCGCTCGGCACGAGGCCGGCGCGGCGGCAGACCATCCAGACCGCCCCGCCAAGGCCCGCCAGGAGGAGAAAGACATTGAGTCCCGGTCCGTCGGCGCCGCGAAGCAGGAAATCGCCGGCGACGCCGAGCGCGAGGGCGGCCGCGGCGACGGCGCGGACGGGAAGGACCACGGGCCGGGCGGGTGCAAAGGGAGGCATGATACTGCTAACATGGGACAAATCCACTGCTGTGTCAAGTACTTTACAAAACAAAGAACAGGTATCCTCAGACTACCTTCCGAACTGCCCTGATTGTGGCGTCGGGCTCCAGCCGGGTCCTATGGCGTCACAATCCTGGGAGGAGCTTCGCTGAATGAGTACGGCCCTTTGGCGCACTTGACTGCCGAGTTGGTCGGGGCAAAAAGCCCGTTCGGGTTGTTCTTCCAGAGCCACACGTGCAGATCCCAGTGGTGGAGTTCCTTCGGCAGTACCGGTTCGTGGCCCTCCATCGGCCCTTGCAGTGACTGGCCGTGGATCGTCGGGGCGGTTTTCGACAACTGGACCGGCATGAACCACTCTGCCCCAGTGAGCTGGAGGCGCTCGCCCACCCATTCGTACAGCAGTACCTGCGGCTTCATGGGGTCCAGCGTCGGACCGACCAAGGCCGGGTTCAGGAAGTGGACCCCCATCGCCCCCGGCTGATACGGCATGGTCCCATGGCCTGTCCCATGGCCACCCTCGCCCATCGGAAAATCGATGCACCCCAGGGTCGAGAAGTACCCGTCATGCACCGCAACCACCGGATCGCGGTATTTCTCGAGTGCGGCCTTGACCGGAACGAGATCCGCCGGAATCTTGGGGCCGGTCTGGGCCGGCAGAGTGGTCGCCGCACCGTTGACCATGCCGATCAGGGCGAATAGGGCGGCCAAGCAGGCGCCGCGACGAGACGGAGGAGCGACCGGGATCATGGATCTCCTTCAGCAAGAGAACGGACCCAACAGGCGATCATCCGAATATCGGGATCGCGGCGGTTTCCCGCTACCCCCGGGCCAATTCACCGCAGGGAGCGGAGTGCCTTCAGCCCGTGCCGGATCCTTCGAGCCTAACGCACCCTGGTGAATCGCAGATGCCGCACCCGCCCGGACTCGACCAGGAACCCGGTGATCCGCCCTTTCCGGTCCCGTACCACGTCGATCACACTCCCGCCCCGGGTGAAGCCGTCCTGGTAGCTTGGCTCCAAGACTCCGAGCCGCCGGTAGCCCGCATAGACCGCGAGCTGCCCTTTCTCGACCTTCCAGGAGTGGGTCACGTCCACTTCGTCGCTCCGATAGTCGCCGGCGTATTCGGCGAGTTTCGCGGCGTCGAGCGCGACGGTGTCGGCGCGGGCGAACGTCGCGACCCCCGCCGCCGTGCGGACCACCATCCCGGTGGGCACCGGCCCGTCACCCTCGAAGCGGACTTCCGTGCCGCTCTCGGTTCGGAACCGATTCCCGCCTAACGGCACGTACCGGGTCGGGGGGGTGCCGTCGGAGACGAGCGAGTCGCCCGTCATCCGGGTCCGCCGAACCTCGCCGCGTTCGACGTTCCGCCAGACGCCCGTGAGGCGCCGGAGTTCCGCCGTGGGCACGTCGACTCGCGGGGCCCGGGCCAGCGGCTCGGTCCAGGCCGCCACGGAGTCCGGCTCCATTCGGTCGCCGAGGTAGATCGCGGCCACCTTCTGCGCCAGCGAATCCGGGCCCGAGGTCGCAAGGTTACAGAATGTGGCGACGGCAAAGCGCTGGTCGGGAAAGCGGAGGAAGTGGCCCCGGAAGCCGCCCCAGCTGCCGCCGTGGGATACGACGCGGAGGCCGCGCGCCGTCCCGACCGTGAGGCCGACCGCGTACGCCAGGCCCGGCGCCGAGGTGGCGGGCGAGCCGTTGGTCAACTTGGTCGCGGTGGTCATGGTGGTGATGATATCGCGGCCGCCGACGGTGGCGGCATCGTAGTTGTTGAGCCAGCGGCCGAAGTCTTCCACCGTGGTGTGAATCCCACCGGCGCCCATGATCGCCCCGTCGTAGGGGTTCCGCTGGACTCGGTAACTCTTCTCGCGGATGGAGTAGCTCTCGGCCAAGTTCGGAATGATGGCGGCGCGGTCCACCAGGAAGCGGGTGTCCCGCATGCCGAGCGGCCCGAAGATCCGTTCCTCGGCGAACTGGGCGAGGGTCTTGCCCGTTAGGCGGTACACGGCTTGGGCGGCCAGGATCCAGCCGGTGTTGGTGTACAGGTACCGCTCGCCGGGTTCGTAGTTGGGCTCGGCCGAGTGGGTGATGATGTTGAGCGCGTCGACCGTGTCGCCCGCGAACGTTCGGCCGGTCTGTCCCCAGAGGGTCCAGAGATCGCGGAGCCCGCTGGTTTGGCTCAGAGCCCGCCGCCAAGTGATCCGGTCGGCATAGGGCGGCATCTCGGGGTAGAGTTTCCGGATCGGATCGTCGAGCGAGAGTTTGCCGTCCTTTTCCAAGAGCAGCATGGCCATCGCGGTGAACTGTTTCGAGATCGAGCCGACGTCGAGGACGGTGCGGGGCGAGATCGGGACGCTGTACTCGAGGCTGGCCAAGCCGTAGCCGCGGGCGTAGCGGATCGCGCCGTTCTCATAGACGCCGAGGGCGCAGCCGGGCGAGTCGGTCCGGTCGAAGGCCCGGAAGACGCTGTCGGCCCGGATGGCCTTGTCGTCGCGGGAGCCGATGATGTACTGGGCTCTGGCCGGGCTCACAATGGTGAGCAAGGCGAGCGCGGGGACGAGACGGAGGACGTGGCGGAGCATGATACGCCTGGATTGGTGTGACTGAGGTTGGCGGGCCGGGGCTGGCCAGTCAAGGTCCACTCGGGCAACACCGTTCTATCCCTTGTCCCGGCGCGGGGGATACCGTAGGGTAGACCACTGTCATCCATCCTCTAATCCCGATGCCGATGCCTCTCTGCCGATCCCGTCTCCCGCTCACCGCCGTGCTCGTGATGGCGGCCACCGCGCCGGCCCGCGCCCAAAGCAAGGTCACCTTGGAACACCTCCGCCAGGTGGTCGGGGTTGGCGGCGTGGTGCTCTCCCCCGATGGCGGAACCGCGATCGTGACGGTCACCCGCCCCTCCTTCGAGCGGAACCGGAATGAATCGGAGCTGTACGCCGTCAACGTGGCCTCCGGGACGCTGCGGCAGTTGACCTTCGATCGCCGGACGGTCGGGGGCGCCCAGTTTTCTCCCGACGGCCAATCGCTCGGGTTCCTCGCTCCGGACGCGGATAACCGGATGCAAATCTGGGTTCTCCCCATGGGGGCAGAGTCCGGCGAGGCTCGGCGGGTCACCTCGCACCCGACCGGCGTCGAGCATTTCAGCTGGCGGCCCGATGGCGGCGCCCTCGCGTTCGCCGCGGGCGACGAGGCCCCCAAGCGGGAGGGCGAAGCCAAGTTTCTCACCACCTTCACGGTTGGCGCCCAGGATCTCTTTCTTCGCGAAAACCTCGAACCGCAGCACGTGTGGCTGGTGACGCTGGCCGGGGGTTCGCCCCGGCGCCTGACGAGCGGATCGTGGACCCTCGAGTTCGTGCTGCCGCCGGGGAGCCCGCCCTCGGGATTGAATTGGTCTCCCGACGGCAAGACGATCGCGATCGCCCAAGTGGTCGCGCCCGAAAGCGGCAAGACCGATTCGGTCCATATCTCATTGCTCGACGTCGCCACCGGCGCCCTCCGGCCGCTCACCTCGGCGCGGACCTTCGAGAGTAACCCGGCCTTTTCGCCCGACGGCCGGTGGATTGCCTACTGGTATCCCCGGGAGGGCCGGGGTGATTTGTCTTGGGAGAACGAGGTGTGGATTGCCCCGGTGGCCGACGGGACGCCGCGTCCGCTGACCCGGGCCCTCGACCGAAATCTCTTCGGCGCGCAGTGGATGCCCGGGGGCAAGGCACTCCTGGTGGCCGGCAACGAAGGCACCTCAGTCGGAGTCTGGATCCAACCGCTCGACGGCGCCGCGGAGCGACTGGCGCTCGGCGATCTGGTGGTCAACGGCGCCTTCGGGTACGACATCACCGTGGCCGACCGCTCCCCGGCGATTGCCTTCACCGCCACCACACCGGGCCACCCGTCGGAGTTGTACGTCATGGACTCGCCCGCCGCGGCCCCGCGGCGGCTCACCGCGTTCAACGACTGGGTTTCGGGAGTGGCACTCGGACGGATGGAGCGGGTGACCTGGAAGTCCGATGGGTTCGAGAGCGACGGGGTCCTGGTCTATCCGCCGGGGTTCGATCCCAATCGGAAATACCCACTGGTTCTGCTGATCCACGGGGGCCCGACCGCATCGTCGAAGCAGTCCTTCAGCATGCAGGCCCAGCTGATGGCGGCCGAGGGCTGGCTGGTCTTTCAACCGAACTACCGGGGGAGCGACAACCTGGGCCACGCCTATCAGGCGGCCATCGTCGGCGATGCCGGGGCGGGACCGGGCCGCGACGTGATGGCCGGGGTCGCGATGCTCCGCTCGCGGCCCTACGTCGACCGAACCCGCACCGCAGTGACCGGGTGGTCCTACGGCGGCTACATGACGAGCTGGCTGATCGGGAACTACCCGACCGAGTGGACCTCGGCGATGGCGGGGGCACCGGTCACCGATCTCGAAGACCAGTACAACTTCGGCGACGGCAGTATCAGCTGGCGGCACTTCCAGGCGGGGAAATCACCCTGGCTCGGCGACCAAGAGACCTATCGCCGCCAGTCACCGATCAGCTACGCCGCCCGAATCAAAACCCCGACGTTGGTGATGTCGAACATGGAGGACTTTCGGGTCCCCCCGACCCAGGCTTTCAAACTGTACCGCGCGATGAAGGACAACGGAGTCGAAACCCAGTTCATCGGCTTCCGGGGGCGGACCCATGCTTCGGCCGATCCGGTCAACGCCCGGGAACGAAACCGGCTCTGGATCGATTGGGTCAAACGGCATTTCGAGGCGAATCTGGTGCCCTGAGGATCGCTCCCGAGTCCCACCTCAAGCCGAAGGAGGCTGCGGCCGATACTCACAGGGGTCAGGATCATTGTCCACCACGACACTTGGATCACCGACCCTATGTTGCCGTTGCGAGCCTCTGTCCTGTCCGCGGCCACCGCGAGCGTCTTGGCGCTGGCGGCCTGCGGGGACGTGATCCAAGAGCCGTTGTCCCCGCCCCCCGAGGGCCTCACCGTCTCGCTCCGTGACACGGCGTTTGCCGGTGAGATGACGTGGCTCGCAGTCGAGCGGCCGGTCCTCGACACCGGGACCATCAGCTACGAATCCAGCGATCCCACGGTCATCGCCGTCGACCCCGACGGACGGGTCTTCCCCTTCAAGAGCGGCACGGCCACGATTACCGTCCGGTCCCCCAATCTGTCCGGAACCATCACGCCCCAGATTCGCTCCCGTCCCGACAGCTTCAAGGTGGCTTTTCGGTTTCGGTGGTCGCCGAACCCGGAGGAGCGGGCGGTGCTCGACCGGGCGGCCATGCGGTGGCAGCGGGTGCTCCGGCAGGCCGCCCCGACGACGACCGCGTTTCCAGCGGGTGGGTGTCTCCCCGGCACGGCGGCCGAAGCGATCCGCCATCAAGGAGTGACCATCTGGCTCGATCGGTTTGACGATGGGTCGGTGGCCCCGGGCGTCACCGGAACCGCCGGTCCCTGTGTGGTGGACGAACTCGGACGGACCCGGGTTGGCGTGATGGCGTTCCGTCGGTCGTTCAGCACGTCCGTGACGACCATGACCGCACTCGAGAAGGCCGCTTGGGAGAATCAGTTCGTCCACCAGTTGGGCCAGAGTTTCGGACTGACCGGCCTCACGGTGTTCGGGGTGCCACGTCCGGAACTCGATCAATCGGTGGCCGGACAGCCGCGGTGGACGGGGGCGGCGGCCCTCGCCGCCTATCGGGCCGCCGGCGGGACCGGCGCCGGGGTCCCGATCACCGCCGACCTCAACTTCTGGCAGAGCGACGCCGGAACCGCCGGCGACGTGATGCTGGCGTCGGTGACCGCGGCGAGCCGGATCAGCCGGGTCAGCGCCGGGGCGCTGGCCGACCGAGGCTACTCGGTCGACCTCTCCCGGGCCGAGCCGGTGCCGATTCTCTTGGCACCGGCCTTGGCGCTCCGAACGGTCCGGTATCAGCCCTGACGCCTATTGTTGGCGCTTGAACAAATCCTCGCTGAACTTGAAGCCGAAGTGGAGGTAGAAACCGCGATCGGTGGTGGCGCCGTCGCTGGTCAGGTCCTGATTCTTGAACCCGAGCACGTTGTACCCGACCGCCACCCGCATGTTGGTGACCACCGTCCGGCCCAGTTCAACCCCCGCCCCATACTGGCGCCCGTTGCTCGACAGCAGGCTCCCGATCAGCCCCGCATCCCAACTCGGCAGGAAGTCATAGAGGGCCCGGACCGAGCCGAGGACCGCCCGATTCGAGCTGACGAGCCCATTGCTTTGGTCGGTGGCCCACTTGCCCGCCAACCGGCCCGACATCCAGACGCTCCGAAGCGGCTGATAGTTGAGATGGGCCGACAGGATGTTGGTCTTCTGGACCGTGGCGTCGCCCCCGCTCGGCGCCAAGCGCTCGAACCGGTTTTCCCACCGGGCCAAGCCGTTCCACCGGTTCCGGTCGGTTTCCCGCCAGGCAAACCCGACCTGGTTCCGGGTCCGTTTGCCGCCGTCGCCGAAGGTGTTGTAGAGGGCCCGGCCCAACACGGTCCAATCGCGGTCGAGCTTCCGGGCGTAGCCTAACGTGGCCAGGAAGTTGTCACCCGCCGCGTTCGGCGCGAACCGGTATTCGACCCGCGCGGTACCACGCCAGAGCGGACTGGTGGTGTACTCGACCCCGGCGGTGATAGCCGTCGCCTCGCCCTGACCGACGCCCTTCAGCACATCGACCCGCTCGAAGCCGGTGTTGAGCACCAACCCGCGGCGAAGGTTCCAGCGATTCCGAAGCCCGATCGCCGCCTCGGTCTGGCGGCCCGAGAAGGCGTCGCTCGCCCGGTACTCGCCGAAGAACTGGCCATCCTTGGTGTAGCCGGCATCGAGGCCGATGACGGTGGTGGCCTGGCGCTGCGATCCATTCAGGGCAAACGGCCCCGCGAAGGAACTCAGGAACTCGTGCCGGCCATAGAGCCGGAGCCGGTCGAACAACACGTATTGACCACCCAGGGCCCCGCGCCGTTGATCGCTCTCCTTCAGATCCTGCTCGAACTCGCCGAACACCGAGGCCCGTGGCTGGCCCGGCACTTGGACCGTGACCCTGGTGCGGAGCGCGTTGGTTTCGTTGAGGCTGTCGCGGCCGAACCGATAGCCCAGCTCGGCCCGGACCGACTTGCCGAACTGCCGCTCGAACGAGGCCAGGAACCCGTCCCGCCGCCGACCCGACACTTTGTCGTCGCTCCGAAGGGCTTCACCAATGAACCGGGTCCGGTCGTCGAGCACGGCACTCCCGCGGATCCCGAGTTCCGACCGGCCCCGCTGGAAGGTCGAGGATTGGTTCGAGAATCCACTGTCGCTCGTCGCGCCAAACACCGTCCCCTGGAACTTGGCCGACGCGTGCCGGAGTTCGAACCGCGCGGCGCCGCCCCGGAAGCTGGCCGAGTCGCCGTCGGTGTGGGCCACTTCCGCGACCAGCACGGTCCCGGGAGCCACCTGCACCGCGGCGTTCGCGCTGTAGAGTTTTCGATTGCTCAGCGGCTGTTCGTCTCGAACGATGCCACCGCCAATCTCGGCCTTGTCACCCAGCTTCACCTGGCCATCGGCACCGTAGACCCAGAACTCCTGGCCGGCGCGTTCCACCTCATAGAGCACCCGGATCGAGACCGGATTCAAATCCGCGTCGACACTCGCCACCGGAGCGAAGAACAGCAGGCGTCCGGTGAAGGGCTCCAGGGTGTAGTCCGTGAACCGGGTCAACTGGACCGAGGCAATGATCCGGCTCGGTTGGTTCCGGTCCCGGGTCAGGATCTCGACCTTCTCGCTGTTGATCCGGCCGTCGGAGCGCCGCAATTGATACGGGCCCGAGATGCCTTGCCCCGGAATTTCCTCGACCACTTGGCTCAGCCGGTCGCGGCTCGCGAAGAGGTTCAGTTGTCCGACCCGGCCTTCGGCATGGCCCAGCGCGCCGGTCAGACTTCGCTGATAGGCACCCAATTCGCGCGCGGCGAGGGCGCCGTTCCCGGCGCTCGGCGTGATGTAGTCGCCGTAGAGCGCAAAGCTCCGGTCGGCATCGATCCGGACATAGAGCCGGTCGAAGGATTGGGCCCCGAACTCCTTGATCGAGGCATCGCCGTACACCGGATAGAACTCGTCGGGCTGGATGTCGCGGAACATCCGGCGTTCCGGATCACCCTCGGTATCGTAGGCCAGGGTCAGGAGCGTCGAGCCCTTGACCTTGCCCTGGAGGAACAACGCGCCGCGGGCGGCCGCCGTGAACCGGCCGTCATCGCTCGTGGTGCGAAGGTCCTTGAGTTCCCGTTCGAACCGGTCCGATGCGGTGACCTGGGTCAACCCGTTCTTGAGGAGCGACCGGAGGTCGATCCGGGCTTCGACGAGGCCGTTCACCAACATCGGGCGAGTGGCCGGCAGGAAGACGATCTGCGCCGTGTTGATCCGGAGGCCGTTGGTGACCCGGATCTCTCCGACACCGGCCTCGGAACTCGCCACGAGCGTAAAGTCGCCCTGGCCGTTGGCCAACATGGCCTGGACGCCCGGCTCCACCGGGTCGAGATCCCGGGCCAACCACCGGCCCAGACTGGCCTCGAGGGTGATCGGCTGTTCCGAGGCGATCAGATTCCGGTCGCGATCGAGCACTTTGACCCGAACGGCGATGGCGGTGTTGCCGTCGGCCGGCAGGCTTCGCCGAGCCGGTATCAGTTCGATGCTGCCGTTCGGGATGGCGGTAAGCGGCACCGTCGTGCCGGGGAGCCGGCTGACCGGCAGCCGGTTCGCCTCGTCGATCGGGTTGGCGGATGACTGCGCCGACAGCGGCCGGTAGGCTGGTGCCCGGGCCGTGTCACTGGCGGCGTCGACGGCCACGATGGGCCGGTCCTGCCCCGGCCGATCGGTACCAGCCAGCGAATCGATGATCACACCGGTGATCTCACCGCGATCGCGGCGGAACCCGACGGTGGCGCCGACCGAGTCGACGAACCGAATCGCGAAGTCGGCTTTGTGGAGCTCGCCATTCTTCAGATCGACGAACCGGCTGGTGCCGTCGCGGGCGTTTCGGCTGTCGATGTCGATCAGCCGGGCGCCGCCGGGCAGCGTCGTCGGGTCGACCTTCACCACATGGAGACCCGAGACGATGCCGTAGAGGTTGTACTTGCCTTCGAGATCGGTCACGACGCTGGTGCCGTCCTCGAGGAAGATCCGGACCCCGGGGACCCCGACACTATCTCGAACCGCGGCTCGGCTCGAGTCGGGGCCGACGGAATCGCGCTGGGTCAGGTAGACCTTGCCGAAGATGATGCCGCGATCGGTAAAGACGCCCTTGGTGACCCGAACCACCGCCATCGCGACCGGTGACTCGAGGCCGGTTCCGCTCTTGGCTTGGGCCCGGTTGGCGCCATCACCGAGGGTGGCGCCGGCGCCGAGCTTGACGCGATAGGTGAGCCGGAACGACGCGTTCGGACCGAGGTTTCCGGCCGCGAAGGTGAGCTTCGGCCCGGGAGCCCCGGCCGGATCGGCAATCGGAAGGAGATCGATCCGGGCGGTGCTCCGCTGGTAGGTGAAGCCCCGGGGCAAAATGTCGGTGACCGAGACGTCGGGCACCTCGCTCGCGGTCCGGTTGGTGACGACGACGGTGTAGTCGATCACGTCGCCCACTTCGGCTTCGGACCGGGAGGCCGCTTTCTCGATGACCAACGGGCTGATCCGCTGGAGCGGCGCCGAATCGGTCGCGACGTTGTTGCCGCTTTCGTCGGTATCGCCGGGGGTGCTGATCACGACCCGGTTGACGACGGTGTTGGCCGCGGTGGCGCCGACCAAGACCTTGAGGGTCACGGTGGTCGTGGCGCCGACCGCAAACGGCACGGTATCGAACCGGCAGGTCACCACGCGGCCAAGGTTGGAGCAACTCCACCCCGCACCGGCGAACGACCGGTAGGTCAGACCGGCCGGCAACGTGTCGGTCATCGTGAACGGGCCGATGGTCGACACCGGGCCCACGTTGGTGACGGTGATGGTGTAGGTCGCGATCGCCCCCGGAATGAAGTCGCCGGTGTGGGCTTTGGCGACGGCCAGGTCGATCGGGGCGACGTCGGTGATCACGATGCCGCCAGGACCGGTGCCGTTGTTGTTGCCCGGGTTCGGGTCCTCGGTCCCGGCGGTGCTCGCGACGACGTTCTTGAGCTGCCCGGCGGCGTTCGGGGCGGTGACCACCACCGTATAGACGACACTGTCGCCGACGGCGAGCGTCGGGATGACGGGCCAGGTCACGACCCGGCCGGTCAGTGAGCCACCATTGGTGGCGGACACGAAGGTGACCGTGGCCGGCAATGAATCGATGACGGTAACACCGACCGCGGCTTGGGGCCCAAGGTTCTTGGACGTGATGGTATAGGTGACGGTGGCGCCGGCGTCGACCCGCGATGGACCAGTCTTCGTGGTCACGACATCGGCGCTCGCGGCGATGGTGGTTGTCGCGGTGCCGCGGTTATTCCCCGGAATCGGGTCGGCCGTGGTCGAGATCGAGCGGGCCACGTTGACGACTTGGCTGACGTTCGGAATGACCAGGGTCAGCGTGTAGGTCAAGGTGGCGCCATTCAGCAAACTCGCCACAGTGGGCCAGGTCACGACCCCATTGGCAAAGACCCCGCCATTCGAGGCACTGACGAAGAGGGCACCGGCCGGGAGCGAGTCGGTGACCACCACATTGGCGGCGGCGTCGGGACCGGCGTTCCGGGTCCCGATCGTGTAGGTAATCTGGCCGCCGACGCCGGCGGTCGCGGGGCCGGTCTTGGTGGTGACCAAGTCGGCGGTCGCGGCAATGGTGGTAACCACCCGCGACGTGGTCGCCGAGCCGTTGTTGTTGGCCGGATTCGGATCCGGGGTCGGCGAGGTGCTCGCCGCGAGGTTGGTGAAGGACCCCGACGCCGGCGCTTGGAGCGTGACCGTAAAGCTGACGCTGGCGCCGTTGGCCAAGCTCGGAATGATCGGCCAGGACAGCACGTTGCCCACGCGAGTCGGGCTGCCGGTGGCGCTCACGAAGTTGACGCCGGCCGGCAGCGTATCGGTGATCGCCACATCCGCGGCCGCGCTCGGACCGGCGTTGATGGTCTGAATGGTGTAGACCACCGCTCCGCCGGCTGCCACGGTAGCCGGGCCCGACTTGGTGGTGATCAGATCGGCACTCAGGGCCCCGGCCGTCACGGCGGTGGTCGCGGTGGCGCGGTTGTTGGCCGGGGTGGGGTCCGGCGCGGGCGACACGGCCGCCGCCACGTTGGTGATCGAGCCGATCGCCGTCGCCCGGAGGGTCACCGTATAGGACTGGGAGGCACCGGCCGGCAACGACGACGCCGACAGCCACGTCACGACATTCCCGGCGAGCGTCCCGCCGCCGGTCGAGGCAACGAAAGTGGCGCCGGCCGGCAGCGTGTCGGTTACCACCACGCCCGAGGCCGGGGCCGGTCCGTCATTGAAGACGGTGACCGTGTAGCCGATGTCCTGCCCGAGGGTTGTCACCGCCGGACCGGTTTTGGTAACCCGGAGATCGGCGACATTCGAGACCACCGTGAGCACTCGGGACGCCGGCGCTTGGCCGTTGTTGTTGGCCGGGGTCGGGTCCGGGGTCGTGGCGCTGCTCGCGGCAAGATTGGTGTAGGATCCGCCGGCGTTGGCCCGGACGGTCACCGTGAAGCTCACCGGCGCCCCGGCCGCCAAGGACCCAATCGTGGGCCAGGTCACGACGTTGCCGGCCAGCGTGCCACCGGCGGTCGCATTGACGAACGTCAAGCCGGCCGGAAGCGTATCGGTCACCACGACGTTGGCCGCGACGCTCGGGCCGTTGTTCTCGACCGTGATCACATAGCTGAAGTGCTGCGAGACCGCGACCGTGGCTGGGCCGGTCTTGGTGGTCACCACATCGGCGAGGAGGCCGACGACCGTGGTCACTTGGGCGGCCGGATCCGAGCCGTCGTTGTTGCTCAAATCCGGGTCGGGCGACGTGGCGGTGGTGGCCGCGCGATTCAGGAATGACCCGGCCGTGGTGGCCCGGGCCACGATGGTGAACGTGGCGGTGGCCCCGTTCGCCAGGCTCGCGACCGCCGGCCAGGTCACGACGTTGCCGGTCAAGATACCGCCCGCACTCGCGGTGATGAACGTAAAGCCGGCCGGCAGGGTGTCGGTGGTCACGACGTTGGTAGCCGGCGTCGGACCGTTGTTGGTCACGGTGATGGTGTACGGAATGTCCTGGCCGACGCTGGCGGTGGCCGGCCCGGTCTTGGTCGTGACGACATCCGCACTCGGTCCGATCGCGGTATTGACCCGGCCGCTCGGCGGAGAGCCGTCGTTGTTGGTCGGCACCGGATCGGGGGTCGGCGACGAACTGGCCGCAAGATTGAGGTAATTCCCGGGCACCAGATACTTCACCACGGCCCCGTAGGTCACATTGGCGCCACTGGCGAGCGACGCGATCGCGGGCCAGGTAATCACATTGCCCGCGAGGGTCCCGCCGGCCGTCGCGCTCACGAACCCGGCGCCCGCCGGGAGGGTATCGGTCACCACCACGTTGACGGCCGCACTCGGACCGTTGTTGGTGGTGGTGATGGTGTACGGCACGTCTTGGCCGGCGGCCGCGGCGCCCGGACCGGTCTTGATCGTGACGACGTCGGCGCTGGCGCCGATGACCGTGACCACGCGGGCCGGGGCCGCCGAGCCGTTGTTATTGGCCGGCACCGGATCGGCGGTCGTGGAGGTGCTGGCCGCGATATCGAGATACCCGGCGGCCGCGGTGTACCGGACCGTCAGCGTGTACACGACGGTGGCGCCATTGGCCAGGGTCGGCGCCGCAGGCCAGGTCACCACGCTCCCGGAGAGGACGCCGCCGTTCGATGCACTCACCACCGTGGCGCCGGCGGGCAACGTGTCGGTCACGATCACGTCGAACGCGGTGCTCGGCCCGTTGTTGAGGGCAGTGATGGTGTAGACCACATCCTGTCCGGCCGTGGCCGTGGCCGGACCGGTCTTCGTGGTGACCACATCGGCCGAGCCGGTGACGACCGTGGTCGTCTGGGCGTTAGGCGCTGAGCCGTCGTTGTCGCCCGGCGTCGGGTCGGGGGTGGTGGCCGTGCTCGCGGCGAGATTGACGTATGACCCGGCGTTCGAGGCCCGGGCCACGACGGTGTAGACCGCGGTGGCGCCGTTGGCCAGGCTCGCGAGCGTCGGCCAGGTCACGACACCGGCCGCGAAGGTGCCGCCGTTCGACGCGCTCACGAACGTAAGGCCGGCCGGCAGGGTGTCGGTGATCACCACGCCGGTGGCCGCGCTCGGGCCGTTGTTGAGCGTGGTGATCGTGTAGTTGATATCGAGCCCCGCGGTCGCGGTGGCGGGGCCGGTCTTGGTGGTGACAATATCGGCGCTCGGACCGACCACGGTGCTTACCTGGCTGGCCGGCGCGGAGCCGTTGTTGTTGCCGGTAATCGGATCGAACGTGGCCGACTGGCTCGCCACTCGGTTGACGAAGGTGCCGGTCGATCCGGCGCGGGCCGTCACGGTAAAGCTGACCGTGGCGCCGTTGGCGATCGACCCGATGGCCGGCCAGGTCACCACGTTCCCGGCAGCGGTCCCGCCGCCGGTGGCGCTCACGAAGGCAACGCCGGCCGGCAAGGTGTCCGTCACCACCACGGCCGCGGCCGGGTTCGGGCCGTCGTTGGTCACCGACAGGGTATAGACGATGTCTTGCGCGATCGTGACCGCCGCCGGCCCGGTCTTGGTGGTCACCACGTCGGCGGACGGCGCGACGTCGACGGTGGCCCGCGCGGCCGGGGCCGACCCGTTGTTGTTGGCCGGCGTCGGGTCGGCGGTGGTCGCGGAGCTCGCCGTGATATTGACGAGGATCCCGACCGCGGTCGGCCGCGCGACGACGACAAAACTCTGACTGGCCCCGGCGGCCAACGATCCGATCGCCGGCCAGGTTACGACAGTGCCGGCCAAGGTGCCGCCGCCCGAGGCGCTCACGAAGGCCAGGCCGGCCGGCAGGGTATCGGTGACCACCACGCCCACGGCCGCACTGGGCCCGGCGTTGGTGGTCACGATGGTGAACGTGAGGTTCTGGCCGACGATGCCGGTGGCGGGGCCTGACTTCGTCGTGGCCACATCGGCCTGCGCCACGACGGGCACCGTGGCTTGGGCGCCGGGAGCCGAGCCGTTGTTGTTGGACGGCACCGGATCGGGCGTCGTGGCGGTGCTGGCGGCGAGGTTGGTGTAGCCACCCCCGCCGGCTGCCCGGGTCGTCAGGGTGAACGACACGCTGGCGCCGTTGGCGAGACTCGGCACCGCCGGCCACGTCACCACGGTGCCGGCCACGGTGCCGCCGTTCGCCGCGCTGACGAAGGTGAGTCCGGGCGGCAACGTGTCGGTAATCACGACGTTCGTGGCCGTGCTGGGCCCGTTGTTGACGGTGGTGATCGTAAAGGGAATATCTTGACCGGCGTTGGCGGTGGCCGGGCCGGTCTTGGTCGTCGCCACATCGGCGCTCGCGCCGACGAGGGTCGAGACCCGGGCCGCCGACGAGGATCCGTCGTTGTTGGTCGGTTCGGGGTCGGCGGTCGGCGAGGAGCCCGCGGCCAGGTTGGTATAGGTCCCGGTGGTGGTGGCCTGGACGGTCACGGTGTAGGTGGCCGATCCGCCGCTCGCCAGCGACGCAATAGCCGGGAACGTGACGACCCCGCTCGAGAGGGTCCC